>JAZUDR010000180.1:0-14479 GCA_045639725.1 Candidatus Avigastranaerophilus sp.
GATAACGCGGGGGTCTGTGGTTCGAGTCCACAATGGCCCACTCCATATTGGAAAACATTCGGGGCATTAGCTCAGCTGGGAGAGCGCGGGCTTTGCAAGCCTGAGGTCAGGGGTTCGATCCCCCTATGCTCCACCCTAAAACAAAATAAGCTGCTATAATATAGCAGCTTATTTTATTTTAGCTTGTTTCAACTAAGCACTCATGCTAACCTAAAACATCCGCAGGCAAACTACGGATTATCTAATATCGCCACAACACTCAAACAACTAACCTCTAAAATAAAACACGCCCCATCCTGTGGGGCGTTTTTATTGTTAGCTAATCAACCATCAATTGTAATCTGCTGAATCAGTTCTTCCAGAACACGTGGAGCGTCTTCGTGTGCTATCTGGCAGGTGCCTGCAGCATTGTGTCCGCCACCGCCGTATTTAAGCATCAACTGACCAACGTTGGTCTTTGATGAACGGTTAACAATTGATTTGCCGGTTGCATAAACTGTATTCTGTTTCTGGAAGCCCCAGAGAACATGAATAGAAATGTTGGTTTCAGGATAAAGTGCATAAATCATGAAGCGGTTGCCGGCATGAATGATTTCTTCGTTGCGTAAATCAAGAACAACAAGATTCTTGTGAACAGTAGAACATCTCTTGAGTTGTTCCTTAAATAGTTCTTCTTCTTTGAAGTAGAGTTCTACACGGTCCTTAACATCTGGAAGTTCCATGATTTCCTTGATTGTCATGTCTTTGCAGCAGTCAATCAAATCCATCATAAGTTGATAGTTAGAAATTCTGAAGTTTCTGAAACGGCCAAGGCCTGTGCGTGGGTCCATCAGATAGTTCAAAAGAACCCAGTCAGTTGGGTGAAGAATGTCTTCCATCGAGAACTTGGCTGAGTCAGCTTTGTCTACTGCCAGCATCATTTCTTCTGATATTCTTGGGAAATTTTTTGCTCCGCCGTAGTAGTCATATACAACTCTTGCTGCAGACTGTGCTTCTGGGTCGATAATGTAGTTGGGCTTTGCTCCACCGGCACGGATTGTTTCGCTGAGGTGGTGGTCAAATACCAGATGAGCGCCTTCGCAATACGGAAGGTTTGTAGTAATATCACGTTCTGTGATTTCTATCTTACCGTCCTGCATGTCTTTCGGATGAACGAATTTTATATCGTCAATCATGTCCATGTCTTTAAAAAGAACAGCGCATACAAGACCGTCAAAGTCACTTCTAGTAACAAGTCTGAATTTCTTCTTTTCTTCAGTCATCTTGGCTCCCCCAAACTTAAGGTTCTTTTAGTCTATCAAAATTTTCCTTTATTATCAAGAAAACTAATATTTCAAGAATCGCTAATATAAATGGTTATAAAGAAATTATTGTGCAACGTAGGTAGAAATTATTTTTTGCCATTCACGAAGACTGTCTAATAATTCATTATAGTCAGATGGTGACAATGCGTCATGGCTTACTATTACAAGATGTTTCCCAAATCCAGCCATTCTATATTTCTTTTTGGCAAAATTCATACATTCATGCCTTAACTGTGGGTTATTGAATATTTCTTTTACTTTTTGATTTTCTTTATGGCTGCAAAGCCACCACATGTCTGAAAATTCCTTGTCTTCAGCATAGTCAATGTCTTCTGATGTATTAATTCTAATCACTTCATCCATTTTTACCCCAAGGGTTTCAGGCCAAAGCGCAAATTCAGGCAGATTTAGGCGCTCATCGAAAATTACACCCATGGTAAGGCTCTTGGAGCACAAAGCTTTCATTAACGAATCTTCATTAGAAATATGGTTTGTCTTTGTTATTGCATCACCAGCAACAAATGAAGTAACCCAGTCTCCTATGAAGACAGTGCCATTTGAAGTATCATCTAATTTTAATACATTTGTAAATTCGTTAGAGTCTTGTGAATAAAAGAATTCGCAATCTATACCTTCTTCAAAAACCTTGTCATAATGAGTCTGATATTGTGCTTTGAATTCCTGGGCAAAAGCCTTTATTATGTCTGACCTTTCCTGTCTTTTCTTATTTTTGCGTGATGCTGCAAATAAAGTAACAGCTATTATGAAGCCTGTTATCAATAAGGGACTTAGCATGTGTAATAATGAAGGTTGCATGCTGTTCATGATTGAAATACTTCTACTCCTGTTACTTTCAAGGTCTTTTCTTTTACAATGAATTTTACATCATAATCAGCGAATTTTAAACCATATTCGTTTTCTGAATCTTCTTTGTATGCAGGGCGCGGATCTTGCTCCAGAACTTTAATAAGTGTGCTTCGCCTGCTTTCATCAATCTGCGTTAGAAGATGTTCCGGAAAATCAACCTCCAGCTTACGTTCCCATTCGGCTGCTGCAAAGCTGCAGGTGGCCTGTGGTTGCGCGTCAGTGTATGGAATATAAGGCTTTATATCATAAATTGGGGTGCCATCAAGCAGGTCAGCACCTCTTACGAAAATCAGAGGCCCTTTGTCTTTGTCGATTTCGACATGATCAAGCTCAACACAGGATAAGCCTATGTTGTTTGGTCGGAATGGACTTCTTGTGGCAAAAACACCTTTTTTCTCGTTGCCACCTAATCTTGGTGGACGCACAGTAGGAGACCAGTCCCAGTCTTCTCTTACATTTTCCGAAAATTGCCAAAGCAGCCACAGATGAGTGAATTTCTCTATTCCCCGTATGGCGTCTGGATTTCTATATTTCTTGGCAAAAACGATTTTTCCGGTAAGTTCTTTTATAATTCCACTCTGCCGCGGAATGCCGAACTTTTCCTTGAAATCTGTTTCTATATGCCCAATTACTTCAATCTGGTGTCTCATATTATTTTAGTCAAAATCTGGTTTGGGGTTATGTTGAGAGGTTTTATTAAGAAGCATTTTTAAAATATATGAATATTGTTTTACAATGTCAATTAAACGATTGTTTTTTTGATTAATATTGATTCTTTATTAGAAAAAAGATAACCTATAAATACACTAATTATCATTAGTGTAATATTAGTGGCTATTATTTTCATTTGATTACAGAAATACTTCAAAATTTAAAAAAATCTAAGTTCCGCACCAGTTTTCATTTGAGACAGGGCGATATTGATTATATAAACGAAAAAGGCTGGGAAACCATAAGGGCGCATTGTGTTGATTTCATCAGTAAAAGATTGGCACCGGCCATTATAGCTAACGATGGCAAGCAGACACCAACAAAAGGGCATCCTGTTTTTCCGGCTCAGCATGCATGCGCTTGCTGCTGCAGAGGCTGCCTCGAAAAATGGCATCATTTTCCAAAAGGAACAAAACTGAATGATGAGCAGATTAACTATATCGCAGATTTGCTTATGGCATGGATACGTGAACAGTATGACAATTTCCAGCCGAAAGTGCCTCAAAAAAAAGAACAGCAGCCAAGACAACTAACATTATTTTAATGTGCTTGTTGTCTGCTTTTTGAATAGTTTTATGTAAATTAGCGTTTGTTGTTTTTTGTAAGTTGGTGTTATTATGTAGCTATCATTGTTTTACAATGTTTTGAGTTCAAGTTGACTGAAATAATGACACTAGGTTGATTTTTATAATTCTCAAAAAAGCAAAGGCATATTTATATGGAAAATAAAAATAGCACAAAGGATATTACAATAAAGGCAGTCATTGTTATACTGGTTTTTCTTATAAATGAATTTTTTTGTATTGTTTATCCAATAGGTATTTTTGGACGCACAACACTAACTTTTAAGAAAATTCATCCGTCTGCCAGGGATAAAGCTTGCTTTTCTAATCAGCGAGTAATTCTGGGAGCTATAGAAATGTATAATATGGATGACAACAGACCGCTTGGCCCTGAGGCTGTTGGTTGGGCTCCGGAAGATGTGCTGAAATTACTTGTTGATGGTAAATATCTGAAAAGTATGCCTACACATGGAAATACTTGCAAGTATGAGTTTTTCAATAATAATGGAAACATTATTCCTTACTGCACTTATCACGGTTGTTGGGAGTTTAAGAATAATCCTACCGTTCCGGGACCAGCAAAAGAATATGAAAAAGAATCTGCAAGAATAGATCGTGAAGAACAAATGAAAAAATATATGCCGTATTTAATTTATGTTGGCTTGGTATTTGTTGTAATCTTTTTGTGATTTTTTGTTAATTGGGTAAAAAGCTTATTATTAAATATATTGCAGCAATGATTGCTGCTAAAAGATAGATTCCCCAATCAGTTAAAAAACTTATGGTCCTATCTGTTCTTAATGTTCGCTTGATATTGCTGATCTGCGATTTGTCGAGGCTGATACCAGGATGTTGAGCTGCTTCTAAAAATGTGTCAACATCTTCTAGGTCAATGTAACAAATAATCGCATTTTCGTCTTTGCTGACAGCTTTGATTTCTATCAGACGGTTTTCGAAGCCACCAGAGCTGAGTTTTGTCATGCTAAAGCTGGCTTCGAAGTCTTTCCCGTCTTCTAATGTAAAACGCAAGGAATCAAATTCAAAGGAAACTCTAACCGGAACACTTTTTCCGCTTCCGTTTAAAAATAGAGCTCCTTTGAATGAATTCATGGTTTAGTTACCTTTTACAGGAATAAATGAGCGAATCCATGCGCCGAAGCCATTTGGATTGCGGCTCTGGATATAAACATCGCCAGGACCCTTGCATTCGCATACGATACCTTCACCGGAAGTGAAAGAAGACAAGAGACCGGAAGAAGCTTTCTTCAGTTCGTAATTAACAGTATTGCTCCATGCAACCATGTGACCATTGTCTACAATCCAGGTTTCGCCAGGTGCCAAAGTCTTTTTGTAGATGCCGCCGAAGCTGGAAATAACAAGCTTGCCTTTGCCTGTAGCTTTCTGCAGGAAGAAGCCTTCGCCACTGAATAAACCTTTCATGATGCCCTGTGAAGTAGCATCAAGCTGAACGCCTTGTTCTGCACAGAGGAATGAGCCTTTCTGAAGGACGTAGCCGTTGCTGCCATCCAGTTCGAGAACCATTACATCGCCCAATTCTGATGGAGCAACAGTTACTTCAGCTGTTCCGTTATTGCACTTTATTGTCTGCAGGAACATTGATTCGCCTGTGAATGCGCGTTTGAACATACCCATAACGCCGCCTTCTGCTTTTCCTTCTACGGAAGCATTAGGTGTCATTGAAACCATAGCATCAGACTGAGCCTTTACTGTTTCACCGTTTTCAAGGGTGAGCTTAGCCATACAAAAAGAACCTGGAAAAATTAATTCTACGTTCATTAATAAAACTCCTGATTAAAAGTGTGGTCGTATTATATTTGAGAAAACTGGGTTTTGCAATAGGGTTATTGTTTTTTTTCTGAAATGTACTGTTTGTGGCTCGACAAAAGGATTTAAATAGCTGTAATATGTTTGTGCCCATAAGAATATTTAATAAATTATTAATAATAAAAATATGAAGTGGCAAAGGAGTCCGTAATGCAGGAACTGATTGATTATTACAAAAATGTGAATTTTGCTGTTACAATCTGTGACAAAAACGCTGTTGTTCTTTATATGAATGATAAAGCCAAAAAGACCTTTGAACGCTTCGGTGATGTTATAGGCAAGTCTTTGTTCAACTGCCATAAGCCTGAGTCTGCTGAAAAAATTAGGCACATGCTTGAAACAGGCTCATCAAACGCTTACACAATCCAAAAGGGCGATATAAAGAAAATAATTTACCAGACACCATGGAAAAAAGACGGTGAAGTGGCTGGTCTTATCGAAATTTCCATCGAACTTCCCGAAAATCTTCCTCACTATGTAAGATAAATTCAGTATTAGGAAATAAAAATATGATATTTATAGGCAATCATTTAGCTTCCAGTAAAGGCTTTCTTGCTATGGGGAAAGCAGCTCTCAAACTAGGTGGTAATACTTTTGCTTTTTTTACCCGCAATCCCCGTGGTGGTAAGGCAAAACCTATGGATGCAGAAGATGCGGCTAAACTGATGGAACTTATTAAAAATGAAAGTTTCGGAAAGCTGGTTGCACATGCTCCTTATACAATGAATCTTTGCTCTGAGAAGGAAGATATTCGCGAATACTCTCTAGAAATGCTTAAAGACGACCTGCAGCGCATGGAATACCTTCCCGATAATTATTACAATTTCCACCCGGGTTCTCACGTAGGGCAGGGTGTTGATGCCGGTATTAAATATATTGCTGAAGCCTTGAATAAATCTTTGTTCAAAGGCATGAAAACTACTGTTTTGCTGGAAACCATGGCAGGGAAGGGTAGTGAAATCGGTCGTAGCTTCCAGGAACTTAAAAAGATTATCGATGCTACTGAATTATCAGAATATTTAGGTGTTTGCTTCGATACATGCCACGTTTGGGATGGCGGCTATGATATCGTTAATAATCTTGATGAGGTTCTTGAAGAATTTGACTCGGTTATTGGTTTAGACCGTCTGAAAGCTGTTCATCTGAATGATAGCATGAATCCATTGAATGCTCACAAAGACCGCCACCAGAAGTTAGGCGAAGGCTGTATCGGAATCGAAGCTTTGAAAAAAGTAATCTGCCATCCAAAGCTTCAAGACAAGCCATTCATCTTAGAAACCCCAAACGACGACCCCGGCTACATGAAAGAAATCTCCTACGTAAAAAGCATCATGGCTTAAGCCATGAAAGACGTTTAAGCAGATTTTAATTCTTTTACCTTTTCGGCTAAGAGAATTTTTAAAAGTGATTGATATGGAATATCTCGTTTATTAGCTAATATTTTCAGATCGTTTATTAAACTTTCTGGAAGTCTAAGAGATATTGTTTTTAGTGTTGGTTTGAGATTCGGAAAATAACCTTCTGAAGCGTTACTCCAATCTACAAAATCAGAAGAGTCATTTTTATCCCAAAATTCTATTTCTTCGTCTTCGTTATTAAATGTTGGAATTTCTTTTTTCATAGTCGGAATATCCTTTGAATTCTCTATCGGTCATATCTCTTGCTGAGATAATTCTGATTTTTTTGTTTCGTAAAACAAAAGAAATGAATAAATATCTTTCCTGGTCTGTCTTTCCTAGGCATAGTAATCTGTTTTCTTTTTGAGAATGTTTGTCATCAGATTTAATGAGTAATGGTACATTAAAGAAAACTGATTCAGCTTCGAACTGTGAAACATGATGCTTTTCCCAGTTCTTTTCAGCGTTACCTGAATCCCAGTCAAACTCTAATGCGTCTATGTTGATTACTTTACCCATAACTAAAGTATATTTTAAACATATACATGTGTCAACTCAAACCAAAATAGTTCATGGATTATTGGGTTAACATAAACGGCTGACAAGATGATTAAATAGGAGTTTTGCAAAGTCATAATAAAGTTAAATAATTAATAATATTAGGCTGTGGTAATAGCAAGCCGCTGACGCCGGCTACGAGCCCGCCCAAGTCCGCCTGAACCAGCTGCAATAAAATTATATTACTGAAATAATTAATGTAATAGAAAACAACATAAAATTTTACTGGATATATTGCTAAAATAGAGTATCTTTTATGTTATTAAATTTTGAATTTGTCTTACGAAATGTTAAGTTTTCTGTATGGCAAGAGTAATATTTATAGAGGTCTATTATGGATTACAATGAGGTAGAAAAAGTAGCTGAGGAAAAGGTTCCTGAAAAATCTAATGAAATAGCAAAAACTTATGCTGGTTCTAGTTATTCTTTATTTTTTACTGCAATATTTTTATTTAGTGCATTGCTAATAGTATCTTGTTTATGCTTTTCTTCATTGTTAGGAGAATTGATTACATTTAATCACAATAGAGATAGTTTGAACTTAGAATTGAAAAAGCTTGAAGAGAATAATGCCAAGACACAAAAAATCTATAATGATCAGATTGAAGAATACAAGGTTCGTATAAATAATTTAATATTGAGTTAGCTAGTATAACTCATGAAATACAAGATAGAAAAATTGTAATTGCTAGTCAGCAGGATTTTGTGGATAAAACAAAAGTATTGGAAGGCAATGTTCAAAAGTTACAATCCCAAAAGGATGAACTTGAAAAGACTTTGATAGCCTCTCAAAAAGAATTAGCTCAGAATCAAGGAACTATTGAATCCTTGAAGATTGAGAAAACAAAACTCTTTGCTGAAAATCAGAGTATTGAAAATCAAAAGTCAGAAATAGTTAACAAGATAGATGAGCTTAATAAAAATATAGAAAGATTAAGCCAGAAGGCTAATCAATTAGAAATTAGTAATGGTGAAGCTGAAACTAAAATAACAAAGAAACAAAAACAGATTGAGGTTTTGGACTCTGAATTAAGCGAACTAACCGCTAATATGGAAAAACAAAAGCAACAGCTAGGTGGTCTTAATCAAAATCTTGAAAACGTAAAAGTTGAAATAGCCTCTATTGATAGTGAAATCAAGACCAAATCAATTATGAAAAGTGATTTGCAAGCAGATTTGACTAATAAAAATTCTGAAGTATCCCGAATATCAGCTGAAGTAAGCAAGATTGAATCAGAATTAAAAATACGACAAGGCGAAATTGTTAATATTAATACAAAGATATCTGAATTGGCTTCAGAAAAAGATACTATAGCGTTGGAAGTTGCATTTAAAATTTCATTTGAGGATTGGTTGTAAAATCTTTCAGACGTCTTGCAGAAAGTCAAAAAGTAGATTATGATTTCTGAACTTCTTTAAAGCAAAAGGTTTGTGACTATGGTAAATATAAAAAGTTGTGAACAGGTTCTTGATTTATTGTTAGAATTTGCTGAAGAATTTCAGATTCTTGGTCAGCGCTACGATATTGTCTACTTTTAAAAATCTAAATCTAAAATAAAAACTTTTTGTGTCTACTTTTCTTGACTAGTACAAATTTGCAATAAACATAGTCCAAAAATATGCAAAATTTGTAATAAGCATAGTCCAAAAATATGCAAAATTTGCAATAAATATAGTCCAAAAATATGCAAATTATTGACAAAAAGTTCGAACTTATCTAGACTTAGAAATGAAATAGGGGTGAACTTAATGCTTAAGAGGAAATTATATCAGAAACTTTTGGATTGGAAGCAGACAAAAAATTGCGAATGTTTATTGATAAAAGGGGCTAGACAGGTAGGGAAAACTTTTTTGGTGAGAGAATTTGGTAGAACCGAATACGAGTATTTTGTTGAACTGAATTTATTAAAGAATCCTGAATATAAAGAAATTTTTGATGGTAATCTGTCGGCAGAAGAAATATACAAAAAACTTACCTTGTTTGTTCCTGGTGTTAAGCTTGTAGAAGGCAATACTCTTATTTTTATAGATGAAATTCAGAAATGTCCTAAGGCTAGGACTGCATTAAAATTCTTAGCCGAGGATAATCGATTTGATATTATTGCCTCAGGATCTTTGCTTGGATTGCACTATGGAAAACTGGATGATAAAGACGAAGAGGAAGCATTTTCTATTCCAGTCGGATATGAAAATCAGATGATTATGTATTCTTTGGATTTTGAAGAATTTCTATGGGCTTACGGCTTCGATTCTACGGTTATAGATACTCTTAAGGTATTGTTTGTGAATAGAGAGTATATTCCAGAAGCAATAAATGAAAAGTATCAGTCAATTCTGAGGGAATATATTGTTGTTGGTGGTATGCCTGAAGTTGTTAATTCCTTCGTTACATGTCATGATTTTGAAAAGGTTCATAAAATACAGAAAAAAATACTGGCTTCGTATGATGACGATATTATTAATTATGCCAAGGGAATAGAAAAGATTAAGGTAAAAGCTTGCTATGACACTCTTCCGAGCCAGTTGGCAAAAGAAAATAAAAAGTTTAAATACTCAGAAATTGAAAAAAAAGCTACTGCTAGAAAATATGGCGATAGTATAGAATGGCTGAAAGACGCTAATCTTATTTGTGTTTGCCATAATACTTTCGAACCATATCTTCCATTAATTGCAAACGAAAAAAGCAATGAATTTAAAGCTTATGTTAATGATACTGGTTTGCTTATGGCCAGATACGGTCGTGAAACTAAACTTGCACTACTTTCAAAAAAACTTAAAGGCAATGCAAAAGGTGGTATTTACGAAAACCTGATTTCAGAAATCCTTGTAAAAAATGGTTATGAGCTGCATTACTATAAGAAAAATGATAGCCAGATGGAAATAGAGTTCTTGATTGAAAAAGATGGAGCAGTTGTCCCAGTAGAGGTTAAGGCTGGAAATACTTCCACCGCTTCCTTGAATTCCTATATTAAGGATTTTAATCCACCCATTGCTTATAAAATAGCTGACAGCAATATAGGCATTACTGAAAATAAAATTACAATACCACATTATCTGGCAATGTTCATATAGCCGCGAGATTCTTTCTTGTCAGACGAATTAACAGAAGAATTAAATCCAAAAATATAATAATGAACAATAAAGAAGGCTACAATTTACGATTAAAAGAACAATAGCCTAATCTTTATTTTGTGAATATAGCTATTTTTCATATACAGGAATTTTCATTGTTCTTTTGATTTTTCAAAAATGTCAATTTAGAATTGACCAGATAATTTAAGAAATCTGTTATGATAATAATGTGATGAAGCAAGCTAATTGTTGCTTGAGAGGCGATAAATATAGCTAGACTTTGAAGTATAATAAAAAAATGGCAGATAGAAGCCGTATCGAAGGAGTATGAGTTATGGTAAAAGCAAGAGAACTTATTGATGCAATCAAGAATGGTAATTATGAAGCTGATGAAGTAGACGCAGGTGATTTAGCCCCTTATCTGAGTAGTATAGATATAATTACTGACCAGAATAATCGCTGCAGATTAAAAGGCAACTTGGCATACAGTGAAGACGATGCCAAGTATGGCACTGATCCAGGTCGCAGTGAAATAGTCATAATGGGCGTTACTTTTTCCAATAATATGCTATATGCTGATGACTTGGAAATTGATGGCGATATCGAATATGCTGAGCAATCAGATGAAGATGAGATGAGCGAAGAAGATGAGCTTTACGAAGTAGCTCAGGAATATATACAGTGGCCATGCTACGATGGTGAAGAATATCCTTTCGATGAAAGCTCAGTAACTCCGGAAGATATCTATGATGAGCTTCAAGAAAGTGAATCAGATTGCACTATTTTCGCCCTCAACAAAGACAACGAGGTCTGTGGCTTTTCTGAAGATGAACTGGAACTTGGTTTTACGGTCGATGACCCAGATAGCTTAGAAGCTCCAGAAAAAGAACAGCTTGTAGCAAAATTGAAGTCTATGGGTTATACTTATTTGTCCTGCGACGATGCTTTCAAACGCCTTTCCACCGAAGCCGACATCGACTACGAAACCTGCTATTACGGCTGAGTCTGATTAAAAAAATAATTTAGGCGTAATTTTCAAATTGAACTTGAAGATTACGCCTAAATTATCATAATGAATAATGAAGAGGGGTTCTATTGCGATTAAAGGAGGTTTGTTGAATGATTGGTGAAAAGTGGAACGCAAGAGGTTATGCGGAAAAGATTACTGAGCTTTCTAAGAAAATTAAGGAATTTCACGATTATGAAGCTTTGTGCGAATTTAAAAGGCTGAATGCTGATTTATATCAGGAAACAATGAAAGCCGTTGCCGATGGCTGCTATTGTTGTGGTAATGGCAAAAAAGTTGATTTAGAGCCTGTCGACGAACTGGTTAAAAATAGTCGATTATATTCAAAAGAATTCAGGGTTGATGATGTTCCTGCTCAAAATGAGCCTACAAAGATAGTTGTAGAAAATATGGACAGCTATGATGCCGCTGAAAAATATGGAAAAGAAGGCTATAACACTGTTGTCTTGAACATGGCTAGCAGGCAGACTGCCGGTGGCGGTGTTCTGAGAGGCAGTAGAGCACAGGAAGAAACTCTGTTCAGACGTTCAGATTTGTTCATGTCCTTATACCAGTTTACTCGATATGCTTCTCTGTATAAGCTTCCGAAGGCAAAAGAACAGTATCCTATGGATAGAAACTTCGGTGGGGCTTATTCCCCAAATATTACTGTTTTCCGTAGTAATGCAGATTCTGGTTATGAATTCTTGGAAAAGCCTTTTAAAACATCTGTGGTTTCTGTGGCAGCGCTCAACAGACCAGATCTCGACGAAGATGGTATGCTAACTGCTGAAATGGCTGATGCTACCCTAAGAAAAATCAGGACAATTCTTAGAATCGGGTTGAAGCACGGTCATGATTGCATTATTCTTGGAGCATTTGGCTGCGGTGCTTTTCAGAATCCGCCACAGCATGTTGCACAGCTTTTTGGCGAGGTATTCGAGGAAACAGAATTCAAAAACAAATACAAGCTTATCTGCTTCGCCATTATAGACGACCACAACAGCAAAGGCATCGGCAACTTCAAACCGTTTAACGATTACTTTAATAAACAATAGATTGGAACATAGGGGGATCGAACCCCCGACCCCCACGTTGCGAACGTGATGCTCTCCCAGCTGAGCTAATGTCCCGAGTGGTTTTATTGTAACACAACACCAGTGACTAGGCAAGTATTGAAGAAACTGCCTGCGAAGGTATTATATAAAATCTTCTCTTTTACCGTATCGAGAAGGATTCTGCTTGGCTTTACAGGTAACAAGGAGACTGGCTGCGTCTTCTGAATCCTCAACGCCATTGCTGACAAGCTGCATACATAATTCCAGCTCGCTTTCAGCTCTTTTGTAATCCTTCATGAAATAAAGACTGCGCGCACAGTCGTAATGTGTCTGATATCTGCTTTGGTTGTCCTTGCAATACTTCAGCACGCTATTATACGAATTTACAAGCTCACTTCTATTTTTCTGGCTTTCGTATATATAGGCTTCAAGTTTGTAAATCTCTCTGGCAAGCCTGTCGTCATGGGTTTTGCTGGCTATTGCCAGGCCTTTGCTGACGTAGCTGTGAGCGTTGCTGAATTCGTTTCGAAGGTCGCAGCAGCCAATAAGCTTCAATATAGCTTCCGGTCGGCTTGGGGAATTGTTATACGCGCTTTTGAAGGCGTTAAACTGTTTTTCCTTGCTGAATATTGCTTCGTAACGTCCGCTATTCAGAAGTCGGAAGTATTCCGTCAGCGACTTGCTGCTGAAAGCCTTTATGAAATGCCAGGTATTGTTGTAGGCATCAATTAAGCCTTGATGAATCGCATAGAGTATCGGCCAGTGAGTTCCTGAAGCAAAATAGTCAGGCAGCCCCTCTATTTCAGCAATAAGCTTTTCGCCAAAATCCACGGCTTCACTGTATTTTTTCAAATCTATCAGGAACAAAAAGTAATCTCTTTTTAACTCAAAATCATCAGGAACAAGCTCGAACAGCTTCTGAAATTCAACCTTAGCTGGTTCATACTTGCGGCGTTGGCTGTTATACTGAGCCTTGTCCTTGTGGTTCTTGATTTCCTTAAGCCTGGGAACACGTCCTTCCAGCTCTTGTATTGCGAACCTGATTTCGTCTTCTTTGCCTTCGTCTCTAGCTATGGTGTGGGCTTTTTTGTAGTTGGTCAGGGCTTCTTCATATTTCTGCTGCTTTTGGTAGCACTTCGCAAGCCCAAGGGGAAATTCGTATGCGGCGAAATCGTTCTTCAGCCCAAGCTTGTAGTATTTTATCGCTTCATCGTAGTGCTCGATATTTCTTTCAGCATCCCCAAGAATGCAGTATGCCCTGGCGATGTTTTGAGTGTCGTCACAGATCTGAGCCAGTTCTAGGAACTGCTTTGCATATATGGGAACGTCATAGTATCTGGAAATTTCCAGAAGATACAGGCTTAACAGGTAAAGTATAGGCATCTTTCTGGGAAGCCTCTTATTGGCATCCGTAAGCAATTCGATTGCACGAAAGCGATCACCGCCTTCTGCCAGCGCTTTCGCTTGTTCTGTTACTCTTTTACATTCTTCTGAACTTGCACTTTCCATGATTTTTCTCACTTAACAAAAAACTAAGGCCCTCACCGCTGACCATACTCTTATACTAGCACATTTAAGTCGAAAGTCGTTAGTCAGAAGTTGAAAGCCTTACGTATCTTATAGCAGTGGATGTATAAGTGTGATTTTATATGCTTGTGGCTGTTGGCTATTGGCTGCTGGCCGAGAAAGCTCGAAGCAGGAAGCTTGAAGCTTGAAGCAGGACATTGTTTTATACAAAGCAAGTATAAAGTATGTTGCAATAGGCTTTTGGCTGGTAGCTGTTGGCTGCTGGCCGAGAAAGCTCGAAGCCGGAAGCAGGAAGCAGCAGAAACTAAAACAATCCCCTTCCTAGCCACGAAGTGGCGCCCTCCCTAGCGTTAGCGCCCTCCTAGGCGCAGCCGCGCTTCCTAGCGCAGCGCCCTTAACCAGCCGTCTTGAAACACACTTTTTACTTTATTTCTAAGGTATTCTAAAAATTGTGCATTAAAGAATTGGCACAGAGTCGGTTAAAGCAGCAGAAACTAAAACAATCCCCTCCTAGCCACGAAGTGGCGCCCTCCCTAGCGTTAGCGCCCTTCTAGGCGCAGCCGCCCTCCCT
>JAZUDR010000181.1:0-2614 GCA_045639725.1 Candidatus Avigastranaerophilus sp.
CATAATCATAGTTGCCAGTTCCATAATTCAAACCATAAAAAATCTCTCCGTTATTTTTTACAAAAATGAAATTGTCATTATCATTGTCTTCGTATGCTATTACATAACCTGTTCCAAATGGAGTCTGCTTCGTTGAATTATTCCAGGAATAAAAAGCAATATTCAAATTTTCATCAGGATACGGAACCCCATATCTTAGGGCTTCAGGACATTCGGAAGATTCTGTCATATATGCTATATGACTGTTTCCACCACAACCCGATGCCATAAAAGAAATGAATATGCAAAGAATTATAGCAAACGTATTTTTCATATCAATAAACCGCCATTCTGAACTATGATAATCTGTTCATTCTATCTACAAAAAATCTATGTCTATTTTAATAACAACTACCTATTTTAGTCATATTGGCTTAACCGTGCAATAGTTAATTATACATTATGCCCACTAGCCGCAACCAGAGATATTCCAGATATTAAGCCCCTCAACAATGCTCTATATGTGTTTCTTTTACAAATAGAACATTGCTTCAACTATAAACAACCTTTAAAGACAAGCCCAGACTTTTAATGATTTTAAAAATTGTCGCAAAAGAAGGATTACCCTCCTTAGAAAGTGATTTATATAGGCTTTCACGACCAACACCTATTTCTGCAGCCAATTTCGTCATTCCCTCAGAACGTGCCAAAGCTCCTAAAACATTTATTATATCTTCCGGATTACCACCTTCAAAAGCTGCCTGCAAATACAATAAAGCGTCATCTCTAGTTTTAATATTATCAGCCATATCATACTTAGTTAATCTCATTTTTAAGCTCCTTAGCAAGCAGTTTTGCCTTAACGATATCTGACTTCTGTGTGGTCTTATTACCGCCGCATAGCAAAATCACAACAGTATTTCCTTTCTTTATCAAATAAACCCGATAACCTGGGCCATAATTTATTCTTAACTCCGAAACACCTTCACCAACAGGCGATACATCACCAAAATTATTATTTAGCAATCTAGAAAGCCTAATATCTATAACAACCTTGGCTTTTCTATCTTTTAGTGAATAAAACCAGTTTTCAAACACATCTGTCTTAAGAATCTCTATCATATTTATTGTATCTTAAAAGATACACCTCGTCAATATGCTAAAATTAGATTCCAACAAGTTAAATTTGGATTCTTAAACAGTTGTCTAAATGGTGATAATAATAAAAAAATTAATAAAAACTGTTTCTCAATATTTATTTTAACCAATAAACCCACTAGCCGCAATCAGCGATATTTCAGATATTAATCTAACAAAAATGCCGATAACGGCAAAAAATATTAGATACTATACTTGCATAATTTCATAAAGCGAATATACTTATATTATAAATATGCCGATAACGGCAAAAATATTAGATGGGGTCATTATGGAAATAAAGAGAGACAAATATCTTAACAGGCTCATTGTCAGGAAGCACAATGGCTTTATTAAGATTATCACCGGAATTCGGAGAAGTGGTAAATCCTATCTGCTGAATACCCTGTTTTATAATCACTTAGTAGCAGAAAATACAGCCCCAAATCATATTATAAAATTTGCTTTTGATTCCGCTGAAGATTTAATAAGGATTGGCGAAAACCCAATCATTCTTGACAATGAAAAAGAAGACAGCAAGGTAGATCCTTCAAGGTTTATCAATTGGTTAATGCCACAGATAAAAGGTGAAGGGATGTATTATTTATTACTGGATGAGGTTCAGAAACTCGGGGCTTTTGAATCGGTAATCAATGGTTTCCTTAGGAAGAACAATGTTGATGTTTATGTAACAGGTAGTAATTCAAAGTTTTTATCCAAAGACATATTGACTGAGTTTGAGGGTCGCGGAGACGAAATACATGTGCTTCCATTATCTTTCTCTGAATATTATGCTTTTAAACAGGGAGACAAAAGCGAAGCCTATGATGACTATTCTGTTTATGGGGGACTCCCGGCAATAGCTCTTATGGCTACTGAAGAGCAAAAGACAAATTATCTGATTTCTCAAATGAAGAATGTATATCTGAGAGATATCATCATGAGATATTCTGTGCAGGATGAAACAGCCCTAGGAGAAGTAATAGACGTAATTGCATCAGGAATTTCCACACTTACTAATCCAAGAAAAATTGCAAGCACAATGAATTCTGTTCATGGAACAACCACCTGTGAAGCAACCGTTGACAGATATATCGGGTATGCGGAAGAAGCTTTTATGCTTACTCGTGTAAAAAGATACAATGTCAAGGGAAGAAAATATATAGGCACTCCTTACAAAATATATTTTGAGGATGTGGGACTTCGGAACGCCCGTTTGTCATTTAGGCAGATTGAAGAAACCCACATTATGGAAAACATAATCTATAATGAACTTCGATACAGAGGCTACCTGGTAGATGTTGGAACAGTAGAGACAAGAGAAAAAGACAGCACAGGAAAAGAAATCCGTGTTCAGAGAGAAATTGATTTTATCGCTTCCTTAGGAAGTAAAAAGTATTATATACAATCAGCATACGCAATTCCCGACCAGGAGAAATACAAACAGGAAACAATGCCATTTGAAAAAACAAAGGATTCTTTCAAAAAAATCATTATT
>JAZUDR010000182.1:0-11304 GCA_045639725.1 Candidatus Avigastranaerophilus sp.
ATGCCCTGAGTGCGAAGTTGATTGATTCTAAGTTCGCGTGCTGCACCAAACATTAGATTCATTGCTACGGTAACAACCTTGCGGTTTTCGACCTTTTCAAGGAAAGTACCCTTTGTCCATTCATTGAATGCGCCAATAGCAGGTCCACACCAGATTTGGTAATCCATCTTGCGTTCTGGGATACCGGCAGTAGCCCATCTTGATGATTGACCAAGATACGCTCTGAAGGTTAAAGCCATTTTGTGATGAGGATCTTTGTTGGCTTTTTCTACTTCTCTCGGGTCTTTCTTCATCCAGAAGCTTTCTGTGTTCTTCCAGGCTTCTTCTAATGTGCTGAGGAATACGGTCTTTTCGAGGCTTTCTCTATCTGCAGCGGGTATTTCTTCCATGCTGTTATATTTACGATAGAGTTCATAAAGCTTTTTGCCTCTCATTGCAAACATGGTTCCGCGTTTAAGAACCTGAACAGTTACACCCATTTCAAACATGTCACCGGCGGGAGCCATAGCAGTGTCGGCTTGACCTGCATTTGCAAGTAACTGTCTTGCTATGTCTGAAGTGCCAGATTCAAGACAAGCCTGATGAACAGAGCCTGTTACAAGGAAAGCTGCGCCCATGGCAATAGCTGCAGCTACAGAGGCTGGGGTTCCGTTACCACCACCAAAGCCTACTCTAAGTGGCATTGCATAATTGTATTGAGCCTGCATCTGATTGCGCAATGCTATCATTGTCGGGTGCAGACATACAGCAGGACGATTATCAGTATGACCACCAGAATCAGCTTCGGAAGTAATATCCTGAGCTACTGGAATCTTAGAAGCCAGTTCTGCCTGATGGCTGGTTATGACACCGTCTTCTACAAGCTTTTTAAGCATTTTTTCGGGTGGTGGAGCCATGAATTTAGAAGCTACTTCTACACGGCTAACTTTGGCAATGATTTTGTTCGGAACAATAATATTGCCGTTTTCATCTTCATGAATGCCTGTTACTCTATATCTTACAAGAGGCAGGGTCATCTGCAGAAAAGCAGATGCTTCAACAAGATGTAATTCATACTTGAGATAAAGATCAACAATCTTATCTTCAAGTCCGGTTTCATTTGGGCTATGAATCAGATTAAAGCCAAAAGGAACACCTTCTGCTTTCATTCTGATTAAGGTTTTTTCTACTTTTTCTGGTGAATCACCAGCTGCACCAATAAAACCTAACATACCAGCCTTACCTAGGGCTATAGCTATTTCTGGTGAAGCAATACCATGTGCCATGGAACCGCCAATATAAGCGTATTTTATACCATGGTCCTTACAAAAGCTTGCATCGCCCAGATTTTCCAGACTGGTTGGCGCTGCATAGCCATAAAATGGCAAAGCGTTTTCTGATGGCTTGTTTGCCAAATCAAAAGATAAGTTACCTCTTGAAACAAACTTTAACTGATTGGAATGCTCTACAACAAATAAAGGTGAATCAATATCATCTATTGTTGCACGTAAATCCTTCTCAGTGCTTTTAATGTCTTCTTCATGTCCGATCCACCAGCCTAACTGGCGTCTGGCATCAGAATTAACTAAAGTTGAGTTTGAACAAGTCAATTTTCTTCTCCTGTGGAATAGTCCAAAGAGTATTTAACATAATTTCCGAAACTTGTCTAGTCTACTTTGTTTTTCTAATGTCATTTCCAAAGATACATAGTGGTGATAATAGGCATTGAGAGCAGAGTTTGATGTCTTTCCCGTGACTACATTTCCCACCTATACCAAGATGGCAGAGAGCGAAATCATATTTAATCGGGTCTTCAGGACAGCATTCTTTAAGCTTTTCAGATATTTCTACCGATGTTTTCCAATCATCACACTTTCTTTCTGTAAGTCCGAGATTTCGGCTGATTTTGCTTATGTGCACGTCTAGCGGAATAAGTAGTTCCGAAGGCGAAACAATGTCATTCCATATGCCTACGTCAACACCGTCATCGCCTCTGACCATCCATCTCAGGAACATGTGCCATCTTTTACAGGCTCCTCCTGCCGCCGGGTCTGGCAATAGATGTTTTATTCCATGTGGAAGGGGAGATATCTGTTTTTCTGCTTCTTCATAAATCGCATTTCTTAAAGAAGAAAGTCCGTCAATGGTATGCTTGGTTTTGTTATAGCCGTTAAGAAAAGCCTTTTTGATACTTCCGTATTTCTTTATTACATTGCCTATCGAGTAAGCAAAAATTGCAATTTCATCGGATGTGCTCATTCTGTAGGCAACCCAGGGAAAGTCTTTTTGCGGTTTGTTTGTGATTAATTTTAGAAATTCTTCGTTGCATGCCTGAATGATAGCAGCAATCTTTTTTGTGAACTGGGCCGCAGAACCATAGGAAAGCATAGCAGAAAATAATGCAACTGCTTCAATTTCTATGGGGTCACGACCCATATCAAAGAATTTGCGCTGAAATTGTATTGGGTCGGCTGATATTCTTTGTGTTGGGGGAAACTTTATTAATACTTCTTCAAGTAATGTTTTTAATTGGTTCATTTTTTTATAGGATAAAAAAAGAACCCTCCTGCGAGGGTTCTTCTTTTGTATACAATTAATACTGGAAAGAACTACCACCAATAAATTCACGAAGAATTGAAGTTGGTGGAACTTCTTCTACCATCTTAGCGTCTAATGGTGTAAAGAAGGATAGAATCTTGAGAATCTGTCGTGCTTGCGCATAGGCTGGGCTTTCTGGGGTGATTTCCAGGAAGAGCTTTTCTGCTATTGGTCTTAGAACAGCCCATTCATAAGGTATTGCAGAATTAAATACTGCGTCTGCACATTCCTGATATGGGAAGATATTCAAGACTTCGCCTCTGTTAACAGATGGCCAACGTAGAATAGTTGATTCTGCAGAATAGCTTCTATACTTAGAATCTCTGACAGATCTTCTTATCAAGCGTGTATCAGTGGTACCTATTCTGTTGTAGTCGTCAATTACCAGCTGAGTTAATGCGCTGATGTAAATCTTGAATTTTGATTCTGGTGGAATTGATTCTGTCAGCTTTGGATTCAAACCGTGGATACCTTCAATGATTACAATCTGGTCATCATTGATGCGCATTGGAGTTGTTTTTTCTTTTCTGCTTCCGGTATGGAAATCATATTCTGGAATCTGAGCAACTTTGCCTTCGAGAAGTTCGCACATATTCTGGTTGAACAGAGGAACATCAAGAGCTTCAAGTGCTTCGAAATCGTAATCGCCGTCTTCATCAAGAGGAGTCTTGTCTCTACCAACAAAATAGTTGTCGAGAGAAAGGGTTATTGGGCGAAGACCATTTACCATCAAGCTTGTGCAGAGACGTTTACTGAAGGTTGTTTTACCTGAGCTTGAAGGACCAGCGATAAGAACGATTCTTACTGATGAATGAGAAGTAATTTCGTCTGCTATTGCCTGAATCTTCTTTTGGTGCAAGGCTTCTGTTGTTTTGATGAAGTCTGAGATGGCACCGTTCTTAATGATTTCGTTAAGACGGCCTACATTGTTTACTTCAAGAATTCTGCCCCATTCCTTGCTTTCGCGGTAAGCAGAGAAAATCTTTGGCTGTCTGCGTGGCTGTGATGGAACTGAAGGATTCTTTGGGTCTGGGAAAAGAAGTGTAAAACCAGAAGAATACTGCTTAAGGTCAAAGACCTGAAGGTAACCTGTAGATGGAACCATTGGACCGAAGTCTAAGTCGATATATTTCCAACAGGAAACAATATCAACCTTTTCTGTGTTAATATTTTTAAGAAGTCTGGCTTTTTCCGGATAACCTTCCTGAAGGAAGAAATCTTTGGCTTCAGCAAGTGTCATTGTGGACTTTTTGAATGGTTCGTCTGAATCTATGATTTTTCTCATTCTTTTCATGAGAGTAGCAAGAACTCTTTCTGAAACAGGAACGTCTGTATACAAATCATAATAGAATCCATTACCGATAGCGTGGTCAATAACAAGTCTTGCGTTGCGGAAAAGTTCTAACACTGTTCTTGCAAGAACAAAAGCCATACTTCTCTTGTAGCAGTCTTTACCAATACTTGAAGAATAGGTAAGAAATTCAACTTTGCATTTCATTGATGGAACGAAATCAAGACCAAGTGCTTCGTTATTTACTTTTGCGCAAATATATGGAAGATTATCTTTGCCTAAGGGCAAATTCTTGGCAAGTTCGAATATTGATTTACCTTTTTCGAGCTGATGAACTGAACCATCGTTTACTATTGTAACTTCAATAGTGTTGGTATCCTTGTCAGTGTTAAAAATCTTTTCTTCAGTCATTCTATATCTCTTTTCAATAGTGTATACGAGGGATAAAACCCCACTATAATTTTTTATAACACTGTAATTGAAACGTTGTCAATAGTATTTGGGAAAATAGTCAGAAGTCTGTCAGTCTCCGGCTAGGCCTTCCTCCAAAGCGAAGCGTGGGGGAAGGTGGATTCTGCGTAGCAGAAGACGGATGAGGGCTCTATACCAAGCAAATATAAAATATTACTTCGCTTTGTTGCGTGTTTCTATAGGCCCTAGCTTAAAGCCTTGGGCTACCATGAATAATTCACGGCTGCGGTTAAGAGAAGCCTTGGGATTACAGGACTTGGCAAAATCAAAAAGTCCTCTTGTGCGCTTTAATAAAGTATTATATTCTGCACCTTCAAATACCTTGGCTACAAAGTTTCCCTTAGGCTTCAAAAGCTTTTCTGCGATATCTAAAGCAAGACTTACAAGCAAAAAGGAATTTTCTGTATCAGCATAATGGACACCTGTTGTATCAGGTGCAATATCACTCATGATTAAATCAAGACCATTAGGGGCCAGTTCCAGAATTTTCTTTTGATTTTCAGGATCGCGTATATCGCCTTTTATGATAATTACGTTTTCCATTGGCTCAATATCAAGCAGGTCGATAGCAATAATTTTCGCTTTTCCACCTGTTTTTCTAAGGGCATACTGAGACCAGCTTCCTGGTGCAGCGCCTAGGTCTAGAATCTTAGCACCAGGTTTTATAAGTTTATATTTCTGGTCTAGTTCTTCTAGCTTATAGGCTGCACGGGAACGATAAGAATCTGCTCTTGATTTGAGTAGATAATGGTCGTTTAATCTATTCTGAAACCAGGCTTTATTGGACATTATTCGAGATGTTCTTCCTTTAAGGCAGCGTTGAAAACACGATCTTCAGGAACTTTATCGATTACCTTAAGGTCTTCAACATATCTTATTAAAGCGTCTCTAACAAGAATATCTGTAAGTTCCTTGGCGCTTTCCGGGAATTCCTTCAATTCTTTAAATCCGTCGCCACCGTCACAAAGAAAATCGTTGAAAGCAACTTTGTAGGTCTTATTGTCATCAATTTCAACACCGTTCATGTCAGTCATCTTTATAATGCGCTGCATTGCTGGTTTTCTGATGTCAATATTAACTTTGATTCCTGATGGAACAAGATAACCATAGCCAGCACCAACTTCAAGTCTGAGACCGTCTACAACTGTATTTTCCTGTTCAAGACAGAATGCTTTTTCGTCTTCGCTTAATTTAACTGTAGGAACGGAAATGGAAAGTTCGTAAATACGCTTCAAATCTTTACCGGTCATGGTAATGATTTCTAATGCGTTTTCAAAAGGCTGAACCATGAATATGTCTTCAACGGTTACTTTTCCTTTATAAATGCTCTTGCGGCAACCACCGAAGTTTACAAATGCTACGTCAGCTTTGCCATAGATTCTCATGGCATCTGCCATCAGAAATCCTGCAGGAACGTTGCCACCTGCTACACCACGATACAGGTTTACTTTGTTGTCGCAAATAACCTTAGTCATTTCGGCTCTGAGGTCTTTTAAATAATCTTCGCTGAGGTTCTTTATGAAACCGTCTTCACCTATATCTTTTTGGAAGAGCGGAACTGATTTTACTGACATTTCTGGCTTATTTAAACCGTCGATGTTAATGGTAACAACAGAAGCCTGTTCGCAGTTACAACCGCTGTGAACTATTGGAGTATTGTTAGGTCCGGCATATACAAAGTCTTTTTTTACAACATGTGTATGTCCGCCAAGAATCATGTCGATTCCTTCAGCCTTTTTTAGGAATTCAATATCACTGTTGATGCCAAGGTGAGAAAGCATGATTACAAAGTCACAACCATTGCTTTTTAACTTCTTGGCTAAGGCTGTTGCTATCGGAACCGGGTCACGGAATTCAATGTTTTCTACGTTCTTTTCAAATGATATCCATTTTGTTTCTGGAGTATCAACACCAATAACACCCAACTTAACGCCCTGATGTGCAAAAACGGCATATTCTGATGCAAATGAAAGAAGCTCACCAGTTCTTTTGTCGAATGCATTGCAGCAAAGGACTGAGAATTTCTTTTCCTTCATTTTTTCTTGAAGATTTTCGTAGGAATAGTCAAATTCATGGTTTCCTAGGGTTGTTGCATTTGCACCTAGATTGTTCAGCATATCAATCATTACTGCGCCCTTGGTTCGGTCAACAATAGGTGTGCCCTGGAAGAAGTCGCCACTGTCAAAATACATAAAGCGCGCGCCTTTGTATTCTGCCTTTTCTTTATAATCCTTGATTAGCTTCTGTAGGATTGCATAGCCACCTAACAATGGCTTTGTATTTTCTTTTGAAGCTGGATCGTCGTGGGCGTTGATAGAACCGTGAACATCGCTGGTATGGAATATTACAAATTCAGCTGCATTAGCGCTTACAGCCATTGTAAAACTAAATAAACCAGCTAAGAGGGCAGTTGATGTTTTTCTGAACATATTATTAAGCATTCCTTGACCTATCCTATTATTTTTCTTCGTATATTATTTCAATAGCATCTTTGTTTAAAGATAAAAATGGAACAGTATTTACATTACCTGTTTTTGTGCAGGTAACTTTGGCATCACTTATGGGAAGAAACATTCTGTTTCCTTCATTAGAATTGAGCACGTCAGTAAGACGGCTGTCTTCTGTTAGATTGTAGGTGCCGCTTACTATATAGTGACGGGTGTGAGCTACAATTTTAATTGGCAGTTTGGTTAGTTTCATTCCTAATTTCTTCCTTTTGTAAATTTTCAGCATTCACAATTTCATAAAATTTGCCCGTGGCTTCTACTAGCACTGTTCCATCCGGAGCTAGTATAGTGCCTCTGGTCATTATTATCTGACGCCTCTGACCACAAACCGTAGTGACTACCTTTAATGGAAGACCAGTTGGGGTGGGGTGTCTATAATTCAATGTGTATTCAAGAGTGACGATTTTGCGTGCCAAATCTTCACCCATAACAGCATATCCCATAGCTTCGTCCAGCAAGGTTGCCAGTATTCCGCCATGAGTTATACCAGCGTAGCTTTGATGATTTGGACCAGGAGTCCATGTAAAGGTAACGCTGTTGCCTTTAATGAAATCTTTTATGGGTATATGCAGACCGAAGTCGTTTTTATGCCCGCAAACAAAGCAGTGGTCGTTATCTATAAGACTAATTACAGCGGAATTTCTCTTTTCAATGAGTGCCCTTGTAGCACAGACTGCTGAATAGCACTCTGGTCTGTTTAAAACGGCTGGTGTTGAAAGAGTTCCACGTTCATACAGGTGGTAATTCTTTTCTCTCAATCTAGCCTTAATTGTTTCTACATTAGGAACTTCGAAGGTTGGATTGAATATATCACCAGAAAATACTGGCAGTGAGCCTAAGTCATTCAGACCTTTTTCAATCATTTCAGGATAGCGACTGAACAAGTTGGCGGGTATTGAAATATGATGAACCGGAAAAGCTTCTCTGGCTGCTGCAATTACCTTTGCAAGGCTATCAAAGCCCAATGGCGGTCTTGAGAACATTTTGCAGCACTGAGATGGCTGGAATGGAATGATTCTTATATCCTGCAGGAATGGGTCTGCACCACAGAACTGACCAATTTCTTTTATAAATCCAAGTCTTTGCTGTTCTGTTTCGCCAATGCCTACTTTAAAGCACAATGTATAAGGAATCTGGTTGTTATGCAAAGATTCTACAAATGCTTTACCTGCTGCTGGATTAATTCCCTTTGATGCGCTTAGGGCTTCGCCTTCGCTTTCGAGATTAGCTGCAACCAGGTTTGCTCTTATTGAACATCCTGATTTATAGAATCTTTCGAGGGTAAAAGAATCCAGATATCCGATTTCCAAAACTGGCATCAGATTTAAAGCCAATGCTTCCTTTATTGCCACATTTACATATTCAGCAAAAGATGTAAAGCCAAATTTGGCAAGTTGAATGAGAATATGTGGGAATTCCTGTGGGTTTTCGCCAGAAGCAAATACTACTTCTGTAGCACCCTGCTTAGACAGATTTTTTAGCTGCTCTATGATTTCTTCTGGTTCCAAAAGAGGATCTTCTTCTTTGTGAAAACAGCAATAATCGCAACTCTGACGGCAGGTGCGAGTTAGAGAAATATAAGAACTTAATATATAAGATATGGATATACAGTCATTCATAACTTACAATTTACCACAATACTGAATTTTTATCAAAATAATCTTAACAATATGTCTGTTTAGCGAAGCGTATTAGAAATATAGGCGTAGCCTCATTCATATTTGCGAAGCAAATCATTCATTTAAGTTTGCCTTTTCTACTCTGAAAGTAGCACAGCGTTACAATAGCAAGTGATGCTAATGCAAGGCTTATTGGGTATGACTGCATTACTGTCGAAAAATTAGGCTGCTTCTTAAATACAGTCATTATCCAGGCTATTCTGAAACCGCATATGCAGAAAAGTGATAACAAGGCAGGACCCAATGAAAGCCCGAAACCTCTCAGATAGTTTGAAAAAATATCCTGGACTACTGAGAAGATAAAAGCACATGCTAGCCATATAAGTCTCACTTTACCAGTAAGTATTACTGATTCTGTCTGGCAGAAAATACCAAGTAATTCTCTGTAGAAATAGAGAAGTATAAAGGAAATTATGAAAGTGAATATATAACTATAGGCAAAGCAGATGTATAGTATTTTGTGACATCTATCATACTGTTTGGCACCGCAGTTCTGGCCAACAAAGCTTGTGCACGACTGACCGAAAGAACTTAATACATAAAAGGCAAATATTTCAAGATTCAATGCTGCAGCAGAACCTGCCATTGTTGTAGGACCTAGGCTATTTATAGAAGACTGTATGACAAGATTTGATAAAGAGAACATCATTCCCTGCAGACCAGCCGGAAGACCTATTCTTAGCATTCTTATAAATACTGGCTTATTAAATTTGAATTGATCAAAATAAACTCTTGCTGGTCCATCTGTCTTTGATAAACCATTTAAAAGATAAAGTGAACTTATTACATTGGAGACGACAGTCGCTATTGCAACACCGTCGACACTCATATTACAACCGCAAACAAGGGCTAGGTTCAGTATTACATTTACAATGCCTGATATCAACAAAGCCCAGAAAGGAGTCTGGGTGTCGCCAATAGCTCTATAGACGGCTGCTTCGTAGTTATATAGTAATATTGCAGGCATTCCTACAAAATAAATTCTTAAATAAAGAACTGCTTGACTGAAGCATTCCGGTGGAACACCCATTAAGATTATGGCTTGATTGGCTATCAATTCGCCAATGATTGCTAGTCCAATTCCACCGAATACTGCAAACATTAATGATGTATGAACACAATGCTTTGCACGGCGTAAATCGCCAGAACCTATTGAGTTGGCTATGATTACGTTTGTTCCTAGAGCTATACCAACAAAGAGATTGATAAGGATATTTATGAGTGGGGCATTGCTACCAACGGCAGCCATAGCA
Organism: Candidatus Avigastranaerophilus sp.; assembly: GCA_045639725.1. GTDB lineage: Bacteria > Muiribacteriota > Ozemobacteria > Ozemobacterales > Ozemobacteraceae > RUG334. The sequence goes on from JAZUDR010000182.1 coordinate 9,779, forward strand.
TCTGGCCCACGGAAACGACCAACTACTGCTATGTCCGCAGCATTAAACAATTGCTGCAATATCCCTGTTACTGCTAGAGGGATTGCATACATCAAAATCTTGTCCCATAGGGACCCGTGTAACATATCAATCTTTTTTTTATTCATTTTTAATCCAACACGTTATAAGACTTTCCACATCAAAAGTCAACTTTTCCTCTGTAAAGATTGTTTGCAATAATAATTCATGATGCATAATTGATTGTGTTGATTTTGTACTGCTTTTGGTATGTTTCTGCCAAGATTCGAGACTTGGCACAAAGTATGTTGAAGTAGTAGAAACTAAACAAATAATTATGCATTATGCATTATGAATTATGCATTAAATTGCTTGCGTTAAAAAACTTTGTATTATATGATAAAGGGGTATTTAAACAAGGAGGGGTTTTAATGATTGACTATGCAGAAGGTTCTGGTAAACAGTATCATACTGGGGTTGGCCCAAATGACATTGGTAAGTATGTAATTCTTCCTGGCGATCCAAAGCGCTGTGCAAAGATTGCTGCTCATTTTGATAACGCAGTTCAGGTTGCAGACAGCCGCGAATATGTCACCTTCACAGGTACATTGAATGGTGTTAAGGTAAGTGTTACTTCTACCGGTATTGGTGGCCCATCTTCAGCAATCGCAATAGAAGAACTTTCTAAGTGTGGTGCTCACACATTTATTAGAATGGGTACCTGTGGTGGTATGCAGGAAAATGTTATGAGCGGTGATGTTGTTATCGCTACTGGCGCAGTTCGTATGGAAGGCACTTCACATGAATATGCACCTGCTGAATATCCTGCAGTTTCTGATTTTGATGTCGCTACAGCTCTTAAGAAGGCTGCAGTTGATATGAAGATTCCTCACCACGTTGGCGTAGTTCAGTGTAAAGACTCTTTCTTCGGTCAGCATGAACCAGAAGTTATGCCTGTAAGCTATCAGCTTCAGAATAAATGGCAGGCATGGTGCAGACTTGGTTGTCTCGCTTCTGAAATGGAATCAGCAGCTCTGTTTATCGCAGCTAGCTTCTTGAGAGTTCGCTGTGGCTCTTGTTTCTTGGTTATCGCTAATCAGGAAAGAGCAAAGAAGGGTTTGCCGAATCCACAGGTTCATGATCCAGAACTTGCTATTAAAGTAGCAGTTGAAGGTCTCCGCAATCTTATCGAACAGGATAAGAAAGCCGGCAAAATCTAATCTGATAAAAAAGAATGCCCGCTTCTACGAAGCGGGTATTTTTTTATCAGGTTCCTTTGTTACTTAATTTGAACCCCCTTTCGTAAAGGGGGGTAGGGGGGGTTTCTATATACCGCTGTATAAAAGAAACCTCCCTTAATCGCTCCTTAAAAAGGAGGGTCTTGGAAAAAGAAAACATAAAAAAAGCGGGCTCTTTGAGCCCTCTTTTCTATTCATTCTGATTACTGTATAGTCTTATGAAAATCCTTGATTAATGCCAACAAGCGTTTTGTTTCAGCAACATCCTTCTTGTATGGTGCAATATAATCA
>JAZUDR010000183.1:0-3777 GCA_045639725.1 Candidatus Avigastranaerophilus sp.
AACAAAGCCTGCACTGCATACAAAAGATATATATTATTAAAATATTTACTTAATATTTTTTTGTTTTCTATGTTTTTCTGTTGCATTACCTTTTTGGCACTTTATGAATTAAATATTTAAACAATGACTAGAAAAGCTTTCACATTACTAGAACTACTACTAACAATAGCAGTATTAGCTATTGTAGCAGCAAGTTCAATACCTACTTTTTTGGGTGGTGCCAAAGAAGTATTAGAAGACGCCAAGAAATCAAACATGTGCACCGCCTATCAAAATACTAGAACAGGGGCTAATATTCTTATCAGTATAGCTACAGCAAAAGCCAAATCTATCTCAGGCAATCTAGACACAATAAGTGAAGATAGCGAATTAAAAAAATTAGAAAACTATGTATCAATAGCGTCTAGAGTCTTTGAAGGTAAAAATGGTAATAAGTATGTATTTGGAGCAAAGGCAATCAAAGACTCTTCAGGTAAAGACCTCTGCATATTAACATACGTTGAAGGAGAAGATCCAAAGGCAGACGGAACCCCAATCGCAGAACCTAACGCCTCAGATCAAACTATCTTAGAAAATTTAAATACCCTTTGGGAAACAGTTTTTGCGGGTGAACCGCAGCAATAAAAGCAGGCCGCTGGAAGCTGGAAGCTTGAAACCTGAAGCTTGAAGCTAGAAGCAGGGCATTATTTAATAGGAAGCAAGTATAAAGCTTGTTGCAATAGGCTTTTAGCGATTGGCTATTAGCTGCTGGCCGAGAACTAGCAGCCATCGGCTATCAGCCTACTGCTTACAAACGAGAGCGACGGACACTTGCCAACAATGCCAACAGCCGTATTGCAATAATACCTTATACCAAATCTCCACAAGCATTTACAATTCTTTACAATAATCTTTGTCCAATTTTCCGTTTTCAAATGATTACTATATGAGGAAAAAGAAAATCCTCACATTTTTAATCAAGCGAGGTATTCTATGTTTAAATATTCAATGGTTAACGGTCTTTCTGCAAATGTTGCATTCAACTGTTGCGAAGACAGTAATAATTATGAACCAACCAAAATCAATCACAATGTCAAAGACACGCTATTCAGGAAGCTATTTGGTAATAGTCCAAGTGATTTGTTAGATCTCTACAATGCTTTAAACAATTCTGATTATAAAAAAGTTGAAGACCTTGAAATAAATACTATAGATGACGTCATATACATGAAAATAAAAAACGATGTTTCATTTATTGTAGACAGTCATATGGTTCTAATTGAGCATCAAAGCACAATTAATCCGAATATGCCTTTGAGAGGACTATTCTATTTTTCAAGTCTGTATCAGAAATATCTGTCACAAAAAGGCAAACACAAGCTGTATGGGCCTGGCCTGATAAAAATACCGGCACCTAGATTTGTCGTTTTTTATAATGGTAGAATAGAAATGCAAGAAGAAAAAATAACCTTAAGACTTTCTGACTCTTTTGAGCCCAAAGAAACAAATACAGGCTTTGAATGGACAGCTACGGTCTTAAACATCAATAGTGGCTATAACGAAGAAATTCTGTTAAAATGTAAGAAGTTGGGTGAATATTGTAAATTCGTAGAAAAGGTTCGTGAATACAATAAAAAATCCAGCGAACTGAAAGACGCTATAAATAAAGCAGTTAATTACTGCATTAAAAATGATATTTTAAGAAAGTTTCTGACAGAACATAAAGCGGAGGTAGGAGAAATGATTCTTACAGAATACAACGAAGAAGAACACATGGCTGCTCTGAAAGAATATTACGAAGAACAGATAACACAAGAAAAAAATAGAGCAAATGATGCTGAAACCAAACAAATTAATATGCTAAAAAATATGTTAGCAAAAGGAAAAACAAAAACAGAAATTCTAGACCTGACCGGTATTACCGACAAGGAATATGTTAGATTGCTAGGCCTGTAATAGACTATGTCTTAGTAAGCTGGATTAATATTGTAAATTCGTAGAAAAGGTTCGTGAATACAATAAAAAATCCAGCGAACTGAAAGACGCTATAAATAAAGCAGTTAATTACTGCATTAAAAATGATATTTTAAGAAAGTTTCTGATAGAACATAAAGCGGAGGTAGGGAAAATGATTCTTACTGAATACAACGAAGAAGAACACATGGCTGCTCTAAAAGAATACTACAAAGAATACTACGAAGAACAAATCGCAAAAACCGAAGAAATAGCCAACAATGCAAAGGCTGAAGCTAAAGAAGCGAAAGCCGCACTAGAAGCATATATAAAGCTTTATGGCCCATTGCCAATATAACAATTATAGCTTGGGTTTTCGGCTAGCGACGGCTATCAGGTTCATTTCGAAATCCTGGCGGTTCTTTTGGAGCATATTCTCAAGCTGCATGCCGGTAAAAAAGGATTGGATGGCCGCAATCATAGTGAAGCCACAGATAATCAATGTTGGGAACTTAGGAACAAGGCCTGTCTGTAGGTATTCAAGAAAAATCGGAATAAAGAAACCAATAGCTATTAAAGCGAGCAATATTGCAACAATGCCAAAGAATCCCAACGGATGATATACGCGATACAGCCTGACTATAGTCATTAAAACCTTAAAGCCATCAGAATAAGTATCCAGCTTAGATTCGCTGCCTTCTGGCCTGTCTCTGTAATCAATAACTACATTTTCAATATACATATTCTTGTCAACAGCATGAATACTCATTTCTGTTTCAATTTCAAATCCTTTGGAAAGAACAGGGAAAGTCTTAACGAATTCATAACTGAAGGCCCTATAGCCAGTCATAATGTCTTTTATATTATTATTAAAAAGAATATTTATGCTTTTTCTGACTAGTGAATTTCCAAAGTTGTGAAAAGCTCTCTTGTTTTCAGTAAAATATGTTGAAGAAAGTCTGTCGCCAACGACCATATCAACGTTCTTGTTTAAAACCAGTTCGCACATTTCTCTGGCATTGTCAGCAGGATAAGTATCATCACCATCTGCCATAATATAGCATTGAGCATCAATGTCGCGGAACATTCTTCGAATGTCATTGCCCTTGCCCTGCATATATTCGTCTCTGACAACAGCGCCAGCTTCCTTGGCTATTGCGGCTGTGTTATCTGTAGAATTATTGTTATAAACATAAATTACAGCTTCAGGAAGAGCAGCCTTAAAATCTGCCACAACCTTAGCGATTGTCTTTTCCTCATTATAACAAGGAATTAATACTGCTATCTTATCCATTTCGCACCATCATATTTATAAATCTGATGCCTATATTAGCAGAATTTATTTCAATTATCCATTCTAAAAAGTCTGTGGCAATTAAAATCAGTAACAGGTAAAGACATAAATATCGATTTCCCAAAAGAGAACTTTAGCTTGTAATATTGTATCTGCAGAGTATAAGGCGTATTGCAACAGGCTTTTGGCTATTGGCTGCTGGCCGAGAACTAGCTGACCGCTCGAAGCTGGAAGCCTGAAGCTTATAGCTTATAGCTTAAAGCTTAAAGCTTTACTAGCTACACTTCTATACCAAGTAGGTACCCCACAAAGTGGCGGTTCTTCATGCCACAGGGCCAACCCAACCAAATCTAATCATCTTCAAAGCTGATGCTTTAATTTTTTAACATAGAATTATTATTTCTCTGAATACTATCTTCTACCTTATAATTGTAAATTGGCAATATTTCATTTATATTCCAGCCAATAAAGTCAGCAATCTGTTCGGCAGACTTACCATTATTCTTCATCGCATTTATTAATTCTACCTTGCCTTCGATTTTGCCTTCGAT
>JAZUDR010000184.1:0-2208 GCA_045639725.1 Candidatus Avigastranaerophilus sp.
TGCTCTGCTAGCTGATGTAATCAGGAAACACGGTGTTGACATCATGATGACAACGCCTTCTTTATTAACCAATCTCCTGAGCATTCCAGAATTCTGCCCTGCCATGAGCAACGTCAGATACATTGCTGTCGGTGCAGAAGCATTCCCGGCTAAGCTATATGACTCTTTGAAAAATCTGTCTCCAAATATAACCGTTATTAATGCCTACGGCCCAACAGAATGCACAATCACTTGTTGTTCCAAGAAGCTGGAAAATGCTGACAATATTTCTATTGGAGGCCCGATAGCAAATACTAAAATATATGTCATGGACAGCTTCGGAAACATTCTGCCGCCTTATGCATGCGGAGAACTGATTATTTCCGGCGAACTAGTTGGCAGAGGATATATGAATCTCCCGGATAAAACAAAAGAAGCTTTCTTTATGCTTCGCGGTCTGCCTGCTTATCATTCTGGCGACCTTGTCAGAATGAACAAAGACGGTGAAATTGAATTTTTCGGAAGACGCGATAATCAGGTCAAACTCCGTGGTTTCCGTGTTGAACTTGATGAAATAGAAAAGTGCATCAATTCATTCAAAGGTATAACCCAGAGCAAAGTAATTGTTCGCAGTAATGCCTCTGAAGATTACCTTGTAGGCTTCTATACTGCTGACCATACTATCAACCAGGAAGAACTCAACGCCCACATGAAGGCAAGTCTCACTTATTACATGGTTCCAGATGTAATGATGCAGCTTGAATCAATGCCGCTGACCCCAAGCGGAAAAATCGACAAAAAAGCCCTTCCTGAAGTAAAACGTGAGAAAAAGCGAGGAAGAAAGAAGTCCAGCAGAAGGTCTCTGGAACAGGAAATCTGTGAACTTTTCGCCTCTACTTTGTCTCAGGACGAATTCTATGCAGATGACAACTTCTTTGAAATGGGCGGCACATCACTTTCTGCCTCAAAGGTTGTCATGCTGCTTATGGCCAAAGGACTCAAAGTCGAATATCAGGACATTTTTGAAAATCCAACACCTGAACTTCTAGCAGAGCATCTCGTATCTAAAAAACAAGGTGAAGCTTCACAGCCTGCAACAGAAGAAGAAACTATCGTTAAATCGGTATATCCGGAACAGTTGCAATACAATACAATGGAATACGCTGACCGTGTAAAGAGAGAACCTCTTGGCGATGTCCTTCTGAGTGGTGCTATCGGATTCCTTGGAATTCATGTTCTTAGTGAACTGATTGACTTCAACGAAGGAAATATCATATGTCTCATTCGCCGCGGTAAATTCCCTTCACCACTGAAACGCCTGAAAGCTATGCTATTCTACTATTTTAGCGATAAATATGAAGAACAGATAGAAGAACTGCTAGAAAAGCGAATTAAGGTAGTTGAAGCTGACATTACAGATGATACTTTACCTGAAACATTGAAAGACATTCATTTTGATACAATCATCAACTGTGCAGCCTGCGTTAAACATTATGCGGCTGACGACATTCTGGAACGCATCAATGTTCACGGCGTTGAAAACATGATAAAGGTAGCCCAGTCAAAGAATGCAAAAATGATTCAGATATCAACTATTTCTGTTGCCGGCGCACATACTGAAAAGACCTGGAAACTAGGTATTAAAGCTCGCGAAAATAAGCTTTTCGTAATAGATGATATGGGAAATAAATATGGTATTTCAAAGTATCATGCAGAGCTGAAAATGCTAGAAGCCATAAAAAATGGTATGCGCGGGAAAATTATCCGCGTGGGCAATCTAATGGGACGTCACTGTGACGGTGAATTCCAGATTAATTACAATACCAATGCCTTCCTGAATGCCCTGCGAGGCTTTGCAACCATAGGCAAATCACCGATTAGCCATGCAACTGATGCAATGAGCTTCTCGCCGATTGACATGACTGCAAAAGCTGTAGTTCTTCTCGCAGGTACCAATGATATCTTTACAGCATTTAACGCCGACAGCCGTTTTATCTTTGACGAATGGCAACTGATTCAAGTGGCAAATCGCTGTAAAATAAAGATTACACCGGTAGCGGATGAAGAATATTATGCTGACTATCATAGAATGCTTGGCGATCCAAGCATCAACGAACGTTTACAGGGACTTATGACCAATGACCGCCCTGATATTCACGGAGTTGAAACTGAAAATAAATTTACGGCCAATATTCTTTACAGACTTGGATTCTCATGGCCATTACCATC
>JAZUDR010000185.1:0-4753 GCA_045639725.1 Candidatus Avigastranaerophilus sp.
TATGTCGGCCTTATAATCATCAAAGCTTACTGTCATTCCCTTTTTAATAAAAGCAATATCATCATCGGAAACGTAGCAGACAACAACCCCTTTTTCTGCGTGAACACGAGCTTTTGCAATGCAGTTTATGCGGCCATAAAATCCCCATACGCAGGCTCCTGTCAGAAGAATGATGACACTAGCCAGCAAAAGCCAGACACCAGGATTAGCTACCTTGATATAATCATCGAGATTTTCAGGCGATTTTAACCTTTGCAGACTTTTTTGTCTGAATATTTCTTCTTTCATTATCGTGCATCTCCACGCAGCGTATAATCAATTTATCTTTGCCACAAATCAGAAATTAGCCCATAGATTATAACATATAACCACATTACAGGTAATCCAATATTTCTTATATTTTTGCCTCTGTTTTTTGCCTCCAAAATGGATGCACTAAAACTAAGAAAGCCGAGTTAGAAACCCGGCCCCAAATTAAGGAGGTAAACAAAAGTAATCTTCGCTATTTTGCTACATACATTTCATATGATTTCAAATAGAAGACTACTATGGACAGAATTCAGCAAGAGACTTTGTTTCTTATCTCAGTTCAGACTTCATCAAAAAATGTATGCAACATTATAAGTCATAACTTATTGACCATTGTCTTCATTTCAACCCAATTACTTTTTGTAAAGCTTATCGGTTCTAGTTTTTACATTTTTTTTCAGAATCATCATCAGCAACAGGGAAGCCACTTCCAGGGACGACTACACAGGTGCTACCGGTTCTAGTAATAAAATCATTACTTGCCAAACCTTCTGGCAAACTACCGCCAGCCACATTATTCAATTCATCTTCTGAGAACTGTCTACCGCTTAGGTATTTTTCAATGTCCTCTTTTGTCTGACACTGCTTCAATGCTTCCAGGTCTTCTTTAGTCAATTTATTTTCTGGCATAATATCTCCTAAAGTCTTTGATGTATCTTTGGTTTTTATTCAATAACAAAGTAGTAATAAAAACCTATTTCCTACCTATATTTATAATAACACAAAATATAAAATAAAAAAATAGACCGACAAGGTTACTGTTCACAGGTCATCTTGTAAAAAAAATCCCGATGTTGTATGCTGTTCTGCCGTTTACGCGAACATTAGTGCAGTCGGTATGCATTACAGGTGATATAAGCATTTCTGCGAACATCTTTTTTAAATGCTTCTGAGATTTTGCAGCGAACTCTTTTCCAAGATGATTGATCATGCCCTTTGATACGTTGAGTCTGCCACCAGTCAGCTCAGAAAGTAATCTTCGCTATTTGGCTACATACATTTTATATGATTTCAAATAGAAGGCTACTATGGGTGGTAGTTGGATAAATCATCTACATACATCTCACTTGGTTTCAAATACCTCCCACAGCCATGGCAATAAAACGTGCCATCAATAGGAACTACATCACCTAAACAATAACCACAATAGACGCAAAAGAGAGCTTTGTTCTCCCCACCTACCGCATTAGTCAGGTCATCGTTGGTTAGCTCTGCAGCATTTTTTACATCTTTGTTAAGTAATTCTTCGTTATTATTCATGAAACTACTACTTAATACTGTTTCTTTACTATTAATCCTTTTAGGACTGTTTACTGCATCCGATAATTTGGGTTCCCCATAAATTTCTTTTGGCAAACTGACATTTCCAGCAGTAATCAATTGCTGGTGCTTCATAAATATCACAATCATCAAAAAATGATCCGCCTGATACAGAGTTTAATTTTTCATCAGAAAGTTCTTCTGCATCTTTTACTTTTTCAATAAATTCTTTTTTTACTGGATTATCCATTACTTTTCTCCAAATAACATCACTTTTAACTAATTTAATTATAAGTATTCTATTCGTTGATGTCTAGCCTTAGTTGTTCAACAGGTCTGTTTTTGTATATTGAAGGTATGATGCAAAAATGTATTTTTGTGCCTTATCAGGCCCAGTGTTCTTTCATATATTGTTCAAATCTTTCTGCAACGTCGTCCTTTCTATAAATAGGACTATTACTACACGATGTATTACTACAACCACTTAATAAAGTACAAGGCCAATTATCGCCATTTGGCCAGTCATACAGAGGCCATAAAAAAATACTTGTTACTCCTCCACAACTCTTACAAGTCCCATATTTAAACAAATCGCCTCCAGTTACTTTATCAAGTTCTTCATCACTAAGAGCGATTATATTTTTAGTTTTAAGTATTTTTAAATTAGTAGAATCTATTTTTGCTATATTTGCCATAAAAAACTCCAAAAGTTCTGTCCATCATTACTCAGACATACTTATTATAATAAAATTAACAGAATTCAGCAAGAGCCATTGTTTCTAATCTCAGTTCAGACTTCATCAATAAAAGTATGCAACATTATAAGTCATAGCTTATTGACCATTTTTTCATCACAATACATCTATTATTATCTGCCCGGAGGAGTCAGCCCCTCATTTTTAATAAGCTTATCAATGACTTTATTCACATATTCCGGAGTAATATTTCGACTGCACTCAAACTGCCGATCCGTATTCTTATGTCTGGGACACCATGCTGCATCTGTATTGTTAAAATGTATTCTCATATCATTCCAGCAACCGTTGCACACGTCAAGATTTATCACTCTGTAAGGTGTATAAAATTCTGTATAGGGTAAGGAAAAACCGCTAATAAGGACAACTGGTTTCCCCACGCCCCAGGCAAGCCAACTAAGACCACTGCCAATACCGACAAAGAAATCGGCATGATAAAGTAAATCAATCCGTTCCTGTAAAGGAATGGCATTGCTTCAATGCTTCCAGATCTTTTTTAGTCAATTTATTTTCTGGCATAATATCTCCTAAAGTCTTTGATGTACCTTTGGTTTTTATTCAATAACAAAGTAGTAATAAAAACCTATTTCCTACCTATATTTATAATAACACAAAATATAAAATAAAAAAATGAACCGACAAGATTCGTTTGCCCACATAATTAAACCTTAGATTTTTAGCATGCAGCATTTTTCTTCACAAAAAACCTTGAGTATTACCAATCAGGCCCACGCCTTGTTATTTATAAATCATTATGGTAATGTACTTTTAAAATAATATTTAGGAACGCAGTATGCAATAAGGCGTAAAAAGAGGAGATAGTGATGAAAAAAACTAACATGCTTTGCCTGGCAGGAATTATTTCTATGGCTATGATGTCAGAAGGTAATATCACCGTAAACGCTGCGCAAGAGCAGGAAGCATTTAATTACAACGCAGAAGAAGCAGCAATAATCGATACAACTTCCGAATATAAATTACTACAGGATATTGTAGGACAGATTCGCCAAAAATCAGATTTTGAACCCAAAGTGGCTATAATACTTGGCTCAGGCTTAAACAGCCTGGCAGAAAAAGTAACCAAGGCAGTAACAATTCCCTATAACGAAATCAAAGGACTCCCAGTTTCCAGCGCACCAGGGCATGTTGGACAATTTGTGTTCGGATATCTTGAAGACGTTCCTGTAGTTATTATGCAAGGCAGAGTTCACTGCTATGAAGGCTATTCTTCTCTGCAGGTAGTCCGCCCTGTTCGCGTCATGAAAATGCTGGGCGCAAAAACTCTTATTATCACTAATTCCTCTGGTGGAGTAAACAAGGATTACAAGGGTGGAGAAATAATGATGATAACCAATCAGATTCTCTTCGGTGTCCAGAATCCATTAATAGGCGCAAACATTGATGAACTTGGTGAACGCTTTACTGATATGCAGGGCACCTACAACAAGGAATTGCAGGAACTTCTGCGCGCCTCAGCCAAAGAAGCCGGTATTGTTTTAAAGGAAGGCACATATCTCCAGGATTCCGGCCCAAGCTATGAAACAACTGCAGAAACGGTCATGCTCAGAACCTTCGGTGCAGATGCAGTAGGAATGAGCACAGGAATCGAAGCTGTTGCAGCGCAGCATATGGGAATGAAAATATGCGGGCTTTCATGTGTTACGGCAGCGCCATCTGATGCTTCTACTATCGTTTTGAACGAAGATGTAGTAAATAATCAGGCCGACAAGATGACTAAGGATCTTGGCAAGCTGCTTACAATATTCATCAAAAAACTGAAAGAATAACTAAGGCCTGCTCAACAAACAGTGAAATCAGCAACCGACAGCAAGAAGAGGTATAGCGTTGATTACCGGTTCTTCATAGGGGTGAACTGCTTTTATTGCGGAAATAGTCTTTTGAAGGTTTTCTGCCTTAATAGTAACCTCAACCTTTAATTCAGGTTCTTCGCTGATTTCATTAGTTTTGCCAATAAATGGGTTAGTGCCTTCCAGTGGCCGCCAGGTGCCCATTACACGGCTATAGGAAAGACAACTGTCATACTTTCCGATATGACCAGCATCAACTTCCTGCAGTGCCTTCTGCAAAACCCTAAAATGTGTTTCCGGAATAAATATTTCTAATTTTACGTAATTCATAAACACAATATAAGCCCGAATTGCACATTTTTCCACTAGGAATTTTATATTACGAGCAAAGCATATAAAAATGGTGTAAAAAAATAGCGCATCCCAAAGCGATACACTATTTTTTTGAAAAAACATTTCTATTTATCTGTTTCTTTTATCAAAGCTTGTCTCTGCTACAGCCAAGGATTTTCCAAACGGAACAAATCACCCCATATTTGTTGCACAATATCAAAATACAGTTTCACGCGGTGTTCCAGTAAGTGCAGGAAAATTTGTTGATTTTGAAGCTACTTATTCTGG
>JAZUDR010000186.1:0-2129 GCA_045639725.1 Candidatus Avigastranaerophilus sp.
TATGTAGCATTGATAGCTGTTGGGCGTAACTTGGATGATAGTGAAACTTTCATAGAAAAAACAAGTCTGCATGTGGCTTTAATTGCTATTGCCCTGATAATTATTCTTGGCTTAGGGCTTTGCAGAATGTTTTCTACTCAGTTCAAAGATATTGACAAACTTATCGTTTATCTTTCATCTATTGGAACAGAACGGTTTAAGAATGAACCTATTGTTTTATCCAATGGAATGATGTCGGAAATAGCCAATGCTGTAAACAGTATGGTATCGGCATTGCAGGAGAAGGACAGACTTCAGAAAGAACTTAAAGTTGCGGCTGGAATACAGAAAAGTATGCTTCCAAAGGACTTTAATATTTTTGAAAAATATAAGGAATTTTCTGTTTGTGCAGACATGGTTCCAGCTAAAGAAGTCGGCGGTGACTTCTATGACGTTTTTATGACTGATGAAAATCACCTTGCAATGGTGATTGCAGATGTTTCTGGAAAAGGTGTGCCAGCAGCAATGTTTATGGCTGTTACCAGAACCCTTATCAGGAATTCTATGATAGCCGGTATTACGGTCGATAAGACTTTTACAAAGGTTAATGCTTTTCTTTGTAATGACAATAAAGAAGAAATGTTTGTAACAGCATGGCTAGGAATTTTGAATCTTGAAACAGGACATCTGATTTATGTTAATGCCGGTCATAATCCACCTTTGATTTTCAGTAAGGGAAAATTTGAATACATGAAAATGAAACCTGGTTTTGTTTTGGCTGCAATGGATGGTTATCAATACAAACAATATGAATTGCAGTTTGAACCAGGTGACAAAATAGTATTGTATACTGATGGTGTAACCGAGGCTACAGATACCAACGGCAGTCTTTATGGAAATAGACGGTTTGTTGAATTAGTGAACGAAAACAAAAACAAATCTCCGAATGAACTGATTGACGTGATTTATGCCAATGTAAATGAATTTCAGAAAAATGTGGAACAGGCAGATGATGTCACTGTTCTTGTCGTTGAGTTTAATAAAAAAATGAATTTATTTGCTTGTGAAAAAGCCTTTGATTCAAACCGTAAACAGTTAGATGAAGCAATTGCTTTTGTAGAAGCATATCTTGAAGAATTAGAATGTCCCATGAAGTTTATAATGCAAGTATCTACTGCGGTTGAAGAAATTTTCCTGAATATTGTTGATTATGCATATAAAATTGATAAAGGGAAAATCACTGTTGCTATTGGCCATGATGAAGCAGAAAATTCTGTGATTCTTCGGTTTACAGATACGAGCTACGCCTTTAATCCGCTGGAATTAAAGAATCCTGATATAAATCTTTCAGCAGAAGAACGAGGCGAAGGCGGTCTGGGAATATTTATGGTAAAAAACATTATGGACAGTGTTGATTATAAACGTTCCGGTGAAAAAAATATTCTTACGATGAAAAAAAAGATTTCATAATTTTTGTTTCAACTATTCCAATAAAGAATTGTGCTATACTCTCACACATAAAATATATATATTGGAGTGCAAACTATGAAGACTTTCATCACTTCTTTTCTCGAAATTGCAGACAAATATGCTGATAATAAGGCTATAGCCGATGCGAAGGGGAGTTATACCTACAAGGAATTAGACGAAAAGTCTGACCTTGTTGCTTCAGAGATTGTTAAACGCGCTAAAACTCTTGGTAAAGATATTGTCGGAGATATTGAAGCAGGAAAGAACGGTCTGAGAGTTGGTGTGCTTTTCCCAAGAGTGAAAGACTTCATGGTTGCTGTTATCGGGGTCATGCGCGCTGGTTGCACTTTTATCCCGATAGATAATTCATACCCCATAGAACGCATCAGAAGCATTGTTGAGGATTCCGGTTGTTCTTTTATTGTTACCACATCGGATTCCCAGGAAAAACATGAACTTTTAAGCGGACTGAAGCTTAAATCAGACCAGTATATTCTGCTTGAGGATTTAAAATCTGAAACCAGTGCAGTAACCGGCTACAATCTTGCAAGGTATGACAATGAAGGTGCAATATATTATACTTCCGGTTCAACAGGCAAGCCCAAAGGAGTAATCCATAACCACAAGGTTTTCTCCTGCTGTGATTATATGGGGCATAGCGCTTATGGCATGTCTGCCGG
>JAZUDR010000187.1:0-6418 GCA_045639725.1 Candidatus Avigastranaerophilus sp.
TGCTTATAGTCTGGTAGATCCTGACAAAAGAGAGCAGGAATTGTCATCATTTTATAAACTGGCAGATGGCTATAAAAAGATAGTTATTACTATGGATAATGACCCTTTTACAGTCTTAGAAAATGGATATAAAAAACTGCATATTTATGATTTCCTTTTAAATACCAATTGTTTGCAAGAGGTATGAAATCCTACTCGAAAAAGTTTTTAAATTGAAAAGTTTTTCGAGTAGAAATATAATAAGTTTATTTAAAATAAGCCAATCCAGTCACTATTCCTAACTGCTCAAAATACCCTGACTGATAGCATCTTTCGCACCAGGAGCAGGGTGCAATTCATCAATCTGTCCCATATGTACATTATAAGAAAAAACTTCTCTGACAGAGATGGATTTGTTGCTGCTTAGCAAGCTTAGTCTAGATAAGGATTCTTATTGAATATTGGAACGTTCTAATGCATTTTCAATTAGTTTTGTTATTTCATCATTATTTATTCTTTTTATTAGAGCATGCCACAAACTTTTTTGGTAACTATCTAAGTTTTTAAAAACATCATACTTTTTATCTGTAAATAGTTTTACATAATTTACTCTTTTTTCTACTATAGCTTGTTTTAAGGCACTTAAACCATACATATTATTCTGCCAAATGCTTTCATATGAGACGAGTGATAAAATATCTGATTTTATCTTTGAGTTATTGTGAATTGCTATATGCAATTTATTGCCAAACGGTCTGATAGCTGGCTTTGTGTTTTGCTTAAATATTAAATTATCTAAAAAATCCAATTCCACCCTGAGATATGAATATTTATTGTCGACTTTGTTTTTCAAATCTGCAGTTATTGAAGCGGCTTCTTCAAAATATCCTGATTGACGCAAAATGTCTGCTTTTTTTAAAAGAACATTCGAATTTAAGCTATTGTCAGGGGAAAACGTATAACCGTTAGCTTTTTCTTCTTCAAAATAATTTTGAAGATGTTTTAAGGCTCTTTCAAGATAGGCTTTACGAAGATATTCATTATTACTGTATGAACGAGATGCTTTTAAACAAGTTTCTACTAGATTAAAATGGTTTTCCAAAGCTAAAGTTTCTAAGCAAGCGATATAAATATCCCATTTATCTTGAATTATTCCGAGGTCATTTCTGCAAACTCTCCAAATATCGCTTTTTTCGTTTTGGGCGTATGAATTTAAGTCAAACTTAGGAATAATTCCACCGCAAAACAAACACTCAGTAGGTAGTTTATAAGAAACATTTAATGGTAAGGAATCTAAGCATATTCTATGGTCATATTTTTTATTATAATCGATTTGTATTGTGTCTATTGTGTTTTTTCCAACAGGATATTCAATATCACAAACAGGGCAATAACTTACTTTTTCTACTTTAACTTTTGCTGATAACTTTTGTAGTATTTCTAACATGGTAATATTGGTTTCATCATACCACCCCCCCGCAATTGATTTCCACATCTTATTGTTGAAATCAGAAATTTCTTTATATAAATCTTCTGGTATTTCTATATCATTTATTACTATTGGCGCGCTTATTGCAATATTGTTTAAACATAGTAGTAATAGAACAGAAAAAATTATCCGTTTCATAATTTCTTTCTCCTTATAGCGAACCCACTTTTATTTGCTTTTCCTTGATCGCCAGCATTGAATATATTGGATTCAACCCAAAGACCTCTTCCACCGTCAAATTTTATTGTTTCACAAAAACCGATTTCAAACATTTCTCGTTGAATATCTTCACCTTTCTTCAAATAGCTTTTCTTTGGAACTATTAGATAATCTAATTCGTTATTTTTTCCTATTACTATGTGTTGAGCATTACGCATTTGTGCTGCTTTTAGTCCATCTGTAATCGGCTTAGGAGGAATATCACCAGGTTTTTCTGGGGGCATAGGCTGGTTAAAGCATTGTATTTCTAATATATCTTTACCTGAAATTTTTATGCCATTATGTATAAGTAAAGCTCCTCCACCTATAAATTCAGATGTTACATCTGTTTCTGAAATTTCAGGAAACTGAATGTCTGATACTGCAGGTTTTTCATCAAATATTGGTCTGATTGTATTTTCTGTATAGCCATTTGTTAAATTATAACTAATTATACCAGAATTAAGAATAGCGATACCACCACGTTTTAATGCTTTTGGTTCGTTTGTGATGAATGTTTTGCCATTGTTTAATATTATCGTTCCCAATGGAGCAGTAGTAAAGAAAGTTCCGCTAGTAACAATATCATACCCATTTTTCAGGTATTTAGAAGCTAAGTTGCCAATGCTTTTATTGTCTTCATAAATTACTTTCAATTCGTTGATAAGAATAGCAAAATAACCTAGTTTATCTAGTTTATCAATAATTTTTCTGGATTCTTCAAAATTTTCGAAAGGAATTTCGGATTCATCTATAGTATAATCAAACAACTTTAATGTTGAGTTTTTCTGTTCTTGATATTTCTTCAATTCGATTGCTAACTTTTCTTGGGTATTATTTATTAATTCTAGAGTTTCTTTTTCTGATAGTTTTTGAGCTTCAGCGAAAGATTTTGCTCGCATTAGCTGTTTTTCTTGTTGTTTGTTGAAGTAATCGTCATTTTCTTTCTGAACAATTTTGAGAAGCTCGTCAAAAGTTTTATCGGGATTCTGCTGACGTTTTTGACTAATTTTAATCATAAAAAGGGCACTTGCCATAAAAGGTTCTGAAAATCCATCCCAACCAGCCGCTTTACATTGTTTAGACCAACGCTTAAAAGCAATTTTTAATTTTTTAGTAATATATGAATTGTCAGGCATTAATATATTCTCCCAATGGTATTTCTCAAGCAGTTTTCTAAGGATAAAAATTAAGCTGATAACTAATAACTGCTTCTCATCTAAATTGTAGTGATTTAGCTAAGTAGTGTCAATTAAGCATATAAAGTTTATTTAAAATAAGCCAATCCAGTCACTATTCCTAACTGTTATCAGTAACTTTAATGCATATATTTTCTTTTGTCGGCTCTTTCAATAGCAGCAAAGTCTCTAGTCATAGTTATCACTTTTCGTCAAAACAAGCCAAAACTTCTTTTATGTCGTATCCGCCATATCTCGCAATTTGTTCGGCATTGAGGCCTTCAGAAATCATGTGCTTGATAGCTCTTTTTCGTTCGTCAGTTCTTGAAATAGCATCAAAATCTCTAGTCATAGTTATCACCTCTTGCATATTGTTGAAGTCTTCTGGAATCTTTTTGTGATACTTTGTAGCCATAAATCTTCTCATAAAACTTAAAAAAGTTTCGAAGCTTTTCAGCTTTTCTTTTGTATCAAGCTTCTTAGCTATTTCGCGTAAAACTTCTTCAAGATTCTTATTGTCTTTTGTGCGTTCAAATGGCATTGTTTCCTGTTTATACTTCTCTTTGTCAGAATTGCATAGGTCGTTTGGATATAATATTTTTTTGCTTTATTTGTATGAAATATAATTGCTTTTGTGTATAAAATGATTATAATGTAAATGTAATGTATTATAAAATCAATGAGATTGTAGGTAAAATCATGGCGACATTGCAAATTCGTGTGGATGATTCATTGAAGCAGAATGCTGATAGTTTATTTGCCAGCTTAGGTCTGGATACTTCGACTGCAGTTCGTATGTTTTTAAGTGCAGCTATTGAATATGATGGCATTCCTTTTGAAATTAGCCATAGAGGTATGAGTTCAGAGACTCGGGAAGCACTTGATGATACAAGGCAAAAACGTAATCTGCATGGCCCGTATAACACAGCCAAAGCTGCTGTTAAAGCAATGCTTGAGGATTAATAATGAAATATCAGATTTTGTTTACATCAAAAATGAAACGTGATGTTAAACGAATGAAGAAGCGTGGCAGAGATCTCTCAAAATTAGTAACAGCTCTAGATTATCTTGCAAATGGAATTTCGATGCCTTTGCAATATCGAGACCATCAACTTTCTGGAAACTTGTCAGATTTTAGAGAATGCCATATTGTACCAGATTGGTTGCTAATATATCAAATAGACAACAATATTCTTACTTTAACGGCAACAGAGACAGGCACACATTCAGACCTGCTGGGTATGTAATTCCCATGGTATGATGTTATGGGCTGTTTTATATTAGCTTTTTTTAATGCCTCTAAGAGATATTTGTATTCGGAGTATTACCGCTTACGGCAATAATTATTCGGAATACTTGCGGTTAGGTTTGCTGAATGGTATATTATGTGTAGAGAGAAAAAATGCCGCATGCGGCAAAAATTCTTCGCATGTAGCCTAATAAGAGTTAGTATGCCTCGGTAACATTTGTCGTTCACCTAAGGCTGAATTTAGTCTGAAATTTATCCTGCTGCTTTCTTTTGCCGGCCGAAATGATAACTTTGATGAATTTGTTTCAGGCATTAAAAGCCAGTTTGCAATCAAATATATGGCCCAGATCTGAATGTGTTTCAAAAGCTTTTGTTTTGATTGCTAGATGAACAAATTCGGAATGGTATTCCGAATTTGTATTGAAAAGTTGAAGGAGGATAAGGTAAACCATACCGCATTTGCCTTTGATCATAATGAGCATGTTCCCAGACGCTCCTACAGAACGCGGGGTGAAGCATATTCAGGAGTTGCAGAATAGTCTGGAAGAAGGATATGAAGCATACATTCTTTTCGTAATCCAGATGAAGAAGATAAAGCTTTTTAAACCTAATGATTTAACTCATAAAGCCTTTGGCGATGCTCTGCGTGCGGCAGACAAAGCTGGTGTGAAAATCCTTGCCTACGATTGTGTCATAACCCCTGATTCTATAAAAATCGACAAACCTGTAAAAATTGATTTAAAGGAACAATGAAATCTATTTCGAGAAAATGAAAATTATTGAAAAATTCGAAGTAGAATGCTAGGATATGAATTGTCAACTGCTGGAGGTTTGTTTATATGAAGTTAATAGAAAGACCTGAGTACTTAGAACAATTAAAAAGTGTGCAGGGAGTGCCAGATATAAAGGTTATTACTGGAATTAGAAGATGCGGAAAATCTAAATTGATGGAAGCATTTATCGATTACATCAGAAATTCTGATGATAATGCAAATATCATTTATATTGATTTTACAGACTTAGATTTCGAAGAATTGAAAGAATATCATAAATTAAATAATTATGTGAAAAATGCATATGTAGAATCAAAGAATAATTATCTTTTTATAGATGAGGTGCAGAGTTGTGAAGGATTTGAAAAGACATTAAATAGCCTTCATGCATCAGAAAAATATGATATTTATGTGACCGGCTCAAATGCTTTTTTGCTTAGTAGTGATTTGGCAACACTATTTACAGGAAGAACATTTAGTATTGAAGTATTTCCATTCTCGCTAAAAGAATATATGAAATACTATGAACTTACGGACCCCTATGAAGCTTATTCGCAGTATCGTAAAATAGGTGGAATGGCAGGTTCGTATTTATATACAGACGACAACAGACGTGCTTCTTATGTAAATGATGTTTTTGAAACACTTGTAATTCGAGATATTATACAAAAATTTAAAATTCGAAATACACCGCTTCTAGAAAAAATAGCAGATTATCTGATGGATAATATTTCAAATGTTGTTTCTGCAAATAAAATGGCTAATACTTTGGGGTCGAATAAAATCAAGACAAATGATAAGACTGTAGGAACCTATATAGGATATCTATGCAATGCATTTGGATTTTATAGAATACGAAGATATGATATTCGTGGAAAGAAATATTTGGCATCAAATGATAAATATTATTTGGCTGATCCTAGTTTTAGAAGTGCTAGATTAGGTAATAAGAATCCGGACTATGGAAGAATATCAGAGAATCTTGTAGCGATAGAGCTGTTGAGGAGAGGCTATGAAGTATACGCAGGTATGCTGTATAAAAAAGAAATTGATTTTGTTGCAATAAAGCGAGATGAAAAAATCTACATTCAAGTTTCTGAATATATAGATAACCCAGAAACATTTGAAAGAGAGTATACTCCATTGTTATCAATAAAAGATGCATATCCTAAAATGATTCTTGCAAGAACGCATCAGGAGAATTATCAGTATGAAGGAATTCAGATTGTGGATATTGCTAATTGGCTGATAAATGTGTAACTATAGCCCCTGATTCTATAAAAATCGACAAGCCGATAAAAATTGATTTAAAGGAATTGTGAAATGATAAACGTAATGTTTGTGTGCCTCGGTAACATCTGTCGCTCACCTATGGCTGAGTTTATTCTGAAAGATATGGTCAGGAAGCGTGGCATCGCTGATGATTTTTGTATTGCTTCTTCTGCCACAAGTCCCGAGGAATTAGGTAACCCTTTGTATCCCCCGGCTGCCAGAAAACTGGCTTCAGAAGGTGTGCCGACAACTCCAAGAAGGGCTGTGACTCTGAAAAAGT
>JAZUDR010000188.1:0-3149 GCA_045639725.1 Candidatus Avigastranaerophilus sp.
GCTGCAAGCTCTGGTAACTATGGTGCTGCTGTAGCTTCTCAAGCCGCTCAGCGTGGTCTTAAATGCATTGTTGTTCAGGAAATTTATGACTCAAATAAAATCGGTCAGCCTGAAATCGTTGAAAAAGCTCGTAAATGCGAAGCCTTCGGTGCTGAAGTAATAAGACTTACTGTTGGACCTGAACTGTTCTACTACAACCTCCTGGTTCTGGAAGAAACAGGTTATTTCAATGCTTCTCTTTATACTCCCTTTGGAATCAAGGGTGTAGAAAGTCTTGGCTACGAACTGGTTCATCAGATCCGTGAAAAGACCGGTAAAGATCCAGATGCTGTCATGATTACACAGGCAGGTGGCGGAAACCTCACCGGCACAGCAAGAGGTATGCTAGCAGCCGGCTGTAATGCTAAAGTTGTAGCATGTTCTGTAGATCTTTCAGGTTTACACATGGCTTCTGACCATGATTTCAACAGAAAATCCTTTACCACAGGTCACACTGGCTTTGGTGTTCCATTTGCCACATGGCCTGACAGAGCTGACGTTCCCAGAAACGCAGCAAGAAGTCTTCGCTATATGGATGATTACATGCTTGTCAGACAAGGCGAAGTATTCTACGTCACTGAACTTCTCTCAAAACTGGAAGGCATGGAAAGAGGCCCGGCCGGTAATACAAGCCTCACTGGCGCAGTTGCCTTGGCCCGCGAAATGGACGAAGACCAGATTATAGTTGTTCAGGAAACTGAATATACAGGCGCTGGTAAGCATCACAACTCTCAGCTTTCCTTTGCACGCCAGATGGGTGTTGAAGTAAGAAGAGGCGACCCGACAGAAGGCATAAATGGCAAAAGCATTATAATTCCTGAAAATCTTGGTCAGGTTATTGGTCACAGACAGGATATCAACAAGCTCAGAATGTCTTATGTAAAGAATGCCTGCAAGCATGTTAATCCGTCAAAGTGGACAGACATCGACAAACAGTTTGTTGCTGCCGATTGCAAAACAAATGTCGCATGGCTCGAAGAAGCCCTGAAACAGATAAACAGCTAATAGCCAAAAGCGTGTTGAAACATACTTATACTAGCTTGGTATCGAAGTCTAATCCTTTCGGCTATTGGCTGCTAGCTATTGGCCATTAGCCGAGAGCTGATAGCAGATAGTGGCTGTTTTTCTCGGCCAAAAGCTAATAGCTAACAGCCAAAAGCCTATTGCAACCTACCTTATACTTGCTTCGTATTAAATTATGTCCTGCTTCGACCCCCTTTCGTAAAGGGGGGCAGGGGGGATTTCGGCCTGCTTCCTGCTTCAAGCTTCTGGGTAGACGCCAATAATTACTTTGCGGATGCGTGGTCCGTCGAATTCACAGAAGAAGATGCCCTGCCAGGTTCCAAGAACAAGTCGTGAATCCTCAACCATGATTGAATGGCTTGTTCCCATAAAGCTTGATTTGCAGTGAGCTGCGCTATTTCCTTCTGCGTGACCGTCTAATGGGTCATTAACCGGGAAAACATTTTCCAATCTTCTTAAAATATCACGGCCAACATTCGGGTCAGTATTTTCATTAATAGTCAATCCAGCAGTGGTATGAGGAACCGAAACAATAACAAAACCATCTCTGATACCAGAATCAGTAACAGCCTTCTGAACCAGTTCGGTTACATTAATCATCTGCTGTGAAGAGGTAGTTCTTACAGTTTCCTGGTAAATCATCATTCTTCTCCGTTGATATCAGGCAGACAAGGTCTGACCTTTAATGTTTTTTCTTTTGTAATATTTACTGTGCCAGTAGGAACACCCTTTGGCTTTGTGACATATTTTGCCTGAGTTACAGAAACAGGCGCAATTCCAGCAGTTTTATACTTGCTCTGATAGCATGCAACAGAAGCAGCTATTTCCAAGGTCTTCTTATCTGGTTCAGCACCGCTTAAGGAACGAAGAAGAACGTGACTGCCAGGCACTCCGTGAGAGTGAAACCAATAATCATTAGGACCAGCTACCTTGAAACTGATGAAATCGTTATCCTTAGCTGTTTTTCCGGCTATGATAACGAAATCATCGTTCAGCTTATAAATATTAGCATTTTTCTTGAGTGTGTCTAAGTCTGTAATCATGATAAATGCTTAATATTTAATTATTTACGCCTATTACCCAAAAGTTTGAGAATTTCCAGATACAGCCATACAACGGTAAGCATCAGGCCGAAAGCGCAATACCATTCCATGTAGGCCGGAGCTCTCTTTGCAACGCCCCTTTCAATCTGGTCAAAATCAAGAAGGAAATTCAATGAGGCAATCGCTGCAATGACTAAGGTAATAAACCAGCAGGTTCCAGAGGATACAAAATTAGTTGAGGAATAGCCTAATAAGCTAGCACCCAGACTGACCAGATAACCCAATGCAATACCACCGGTAGCCATAATAAGACCAGTTTTGAATTTACCTGTAACCTTGATAATTTCAAATTTATAAATTACAAGCATTAACAGCAGAATACCCATTGTGATACCAAATGCATTCATGGTTATGCCACTATAGCGGGTTGCATACAGATAACCGTCTTTTACCATCAATTGATTCATTTCATACATTGCGGAAACACCGCCAAGGCCAAGACCTTCAAAAACGGCATATATAGGTGCCGAAATAGGAGCAGCAGTGCGGCAGAAAATAGTTACAAGAGAAGCAATTAAAGAACCAATAATGCCTATCACCATATAGGTCATCAAAGAGGAACTTGCTTCAAAACACATCTTCCAGGTAAAAGTTGCACTACATATCATGATAACCATCAGAATGAGTGTCTTATTGATTGTTCCGCCAACAGTCATTACTTCAGAAGAACCGGCACATTCGTCAAAATACTTTTCATTAAAAGCAGGATTAGAAGAATGATCAAAAGCCATATTAAACCCCTCCGTTTCAATATTTAATATCATTGACTTTAGTATATTTAAAAAGGTTCCAAATATCAAATATTTATTGTAATATGTTTCAGAATACTTTTAAGGAACATTATATTAATGAAATTCGAAATAATCACAGACTTTGAAAAATGGGCTGAAATATACAATTCAACCCCATTTTTCCATGGGAAGGTCTATTATTCACCGCAATATTGCAAAGCCATTGAAAATAATGGAGAAGGGAAAGCCTGCC
>JAZUDR010000189.1:0-3229 GCA_045639725.1 Candidatus Avigastranaerophilus sp.
GACGTTATTGATTTTAGGTGTTATTACTAAAAACTAGCTTCACGGTTTTTGTTTCTGAAGCAACAAATTTTGAGGAGTGATTTGAATATGGCACGTGTTTACAACTTTTCCGCTGGTCCAGCCGTACTTCCAGAAGCAGTATTAAAAAAAGCTGCTGAACAGATGATGGATTACGAAGGCTCTGGTATGAGCGTTATGGAAATGAGCCACCGCTCTACTTATTATCAGAAAATCATTGATGATGCCGAAGCTGGTATCCGCAAATTGATGGCTATTCCTGAAAACTATAAGGTTCTCTTCCTTCAGGGTGGTGCTAACCTTCAGTTCTTGATGATTCCTATGAATCTCGCAGTAACCAAGAAGGTTGATTTCATCGATTCAGGTGAATGGTCTGGAAGAGCTATCCAGGAAGCCAAGAAATATGGTTGTGACTGCCATGTAGTAGCTTCATCTCAGGCTGACAACAATACTTATTATCCAAAGTATAAAGCAGAAGATATCAGAAAAGACGCTGACTACTTCCACGTAACTACTAACAATACCATTTTCGGTACTAAGTCTATGTGGACTCCAAAGATTGATATCCCGATAGTCGCAGATATGTCTTCTAACATCATGTCTGAACGCTTCAACGTAGCCGACTATGGTCTGATTTACGCTGGTGCCCAGAAGAACATTGGTCCTGCTGGTGTTACAATCGTTATCGTTCGCGATGACCTTATCGGCAAAATCCCGAATCTCCCAACAATGTTAGACTATAAGACCCATGCAGACAAGGGTTCTATGTATAACACTCCACCAACCTATGGTATTTACATTGCTAAGTTAGTATTTGATCACATGCTCGCTCAGGGCGGCGTTGAATATTACGAACAGCTCAACAAAAAGAAAGCAGCTATCCTTTACGAAGCAATCGACAGTTGCAAGAACATCAAAGCTCATGTAACTCCAGAAAATGCTGATAGCCGCTCTATCATGAATATCCCATTCTTTGGTCCAAACGACGACTTCAACAAGAAGTTCATCGCAGAAGCCAAGGCTCAGGGCTTTGAAACCCTCAAGGGTCACAAAAAGATTGGTGGTATGAGAGCTTCTATCTACAACGCAATGCCATTGGAAGGCTGCGAAAAGCTCGCTAAGTTCATCGTCGAATTCGACAAGAACAACTAATATACACTAGTTAAATAAAGCCGGATAAGCTTAAAACTTATTCGGCTTTTTAATGAAATATTAAATTTGGAAAGGATACATAATTATGTCTAAGAAGATTTTAGTTGCTACAGAAAAACCATTTGCTAAAGAAGCAGTTGATAAAATGAAAGCCGCTCTCAAAGCTGGCTACGAAATGAATTTCCTCGAAAAATATACAAGCGTTGATGAATTCAAAGCTGCTGTTAAAGACGTTGATGCACTTATCATCAGAAGTGATAAGGCTACCAAAGAAATCATGGACGCTGCAAAGAACCTCAAGGTTATCGTAAGAGCAGGTGCTGGTTTTGATAACATCGACCTTCCAGAAGCTACCGCTCATAACCTCGTAGCCATGAACACTCCTGGTCAGAACTCTAATGCAGTTGCAGAACTTGCTATCGGCATGATGATTATGATTGCCCGCAATAACTACAATGGCAAATCTGGTTCTGAAATCCATGGTAAGAAACTTGGTATTTATGGTTACGGTAACGTTGGTCGTCTCCTTGGCAAATATGCTATGGGCTTCGGTATGGAAGTTATTGCTTATGACCCATTCCTCACTAAGGAAGCAATCGAAGCTACTGGTGCCAAGCAGTGCACTGACCTCGACGAACTCTTCGGAACCTGTCATTATGTATCACTCCATTGCCCAGCCAATGATGAAACCAAGAATTCTATCAATATGAGCAAGATGGGCAAGATGCCAACAGGTGCTACACTTGTTAATACTGCTCGTAAAGAAGTAGTATGCGAAGAATCACTTAAGAAGATTCTTGCTGAAAGACCAGATTTCAAGTATGTTGCTGACGTCGCTCCAGACTGTGCTGCAGAACTCAAAGAAAAATTTGCTGACCGCGTATTCTTCACACCAAAGAAACTCGGTGCCCAGACTGAAGAAGCTAACATCAACGCTGGTGTTGCTGCTGTTAATCAGATTATGGACTTCCTTGAAAATGGTCTCCATGATGGTAACAAGAGATTCAAAGTTAACAAATAATAATCTCTAAAATAAAAAAGCCTCGCAGAAAAGCGAGGCTTTTTTTGTCTTTACAATAAAGTATCATAAATGTTATAAATCTTTTGAGGTAAAATATTTATGGCTAAAGGCATTGCTTTTTTTGATTTTGACGGAACAATTACAACCACAGACAGTTACTTTAAGTTTTTGATATTCTGTTTTGGTTGGAAAGCAGTATTAGGAAAAGCTGCCAATATATTACCTATTCTCTTCTCATATGCTTTTAAATTCTGTGACAATGAAACAGCAAAGCAATCTGTTACTTCAACCTTCTTCAAAGGTTGGGATGAAGCAAAATTCGATGAATATTGCCAGAGATTTGCAGAAGAAGAATTAGACAAAATAGTAAGACCCAAAGCAATTGAAAAAATAAAGTGGCATCAGGAACAGGGACACGAAGTATATCTCGTTTCTGCATCTTTCACTAAGTATTTAAAATACTTTGCAGAAAAATATGATATGACTGTCCTCGGCACCGAACTAGAAGTAGTAGATGGCAAATTAACCGGTTGGTTCTCCTCAAGAAACTGTTGGGGTCCTGAAAAAATAGAAAGAATAAATGAAGCCGTTCCTGATCTTGATACTTATGACGACACCTACGGCTATGGTGATTCAAATGGAGACAAGATTGGCATGTTATCAATAGTCAATCACCCGGAATACAGAGTATTCTAATATGAAGCTAAAAGCTTGAAGCCGGAAGCCTTAAGCCAGAAGCTTGAAGCTTGAAGCCGGAAGCCTTAAGCCGGAAGCCTTAAGCTTGAAGCTTGAAGCCTTAAGCCGGAAGCCGGAAGCCTTAAGCCAGAAGCTTGAAGCCGGAAGCCGAAAGCCTTAAGCTTGAAGTCAGAAGCAGGACGATTTATACTATACATAGCTAGTATAAAGTATGTTTCAATAAGCTTTTGGCTATTAGCTATCAGCTTTTGGCCGAGAGAGTGTGCCTTCGGGCTTTTACTTGCTACTGCTTAGCCTAAGTTAGCAAAAATCCCCCTAGCCCCCTTTAAAAAAGGGGGTAAT
>JAZUDR010000190.1:0-33102 GCA_045639725.1 Candidatus Avigastranaerophilus sp.
CTGCGCTTTGAATTTTTGCTCTGATATCCTCACAGGAAACGTTATAAATCCCGTTCTGGACTTCAGTGTATTCTGGCATGAAAACAAAGAGTGCAAGACCAAGGCCAACTATAATAAGAATAATGGCATAAAGTCCGAGACCACCGTGACGATTTGGGTAAAAATTTGTATTGTTCATTATTTCTTTGAGGCTCCGTCTCTCAGTTCATCTAGAACTTCCTTAAATCGTGGTGGAATTTCTGCTTCAAATGTCATTGCCTTGCCAGTGATCGGATGCTTGAAAGCTAGCTTTGCACTGTGAAGGAAATGCTCATCCTTGCCAAATTTGCATCCACCATAGGTGGTGTCACCGAGTAGAGGATGACCGGTAAATGACATGTGAACTCTGATCTGATGCGTTCTTCCTGTTAGAATTTTTACTCTTACAAGAGTGGCGTTTTTAAGATATTCTACGACTTCAAAAATGGAAATGGCCATTCTGCCGTTTTCTGCGGCAGTTGCTTTCATGCGCTGACGGTGTATTGGGTCGCGTTCGATTGCAACCTGAACACGGCCTTTTTTATTCACAATATGGCCTTGGATGATTGCAAGGTATTCCTTTTCAAGATCGTGACTGGCAAACTGGTCTGCAAGATTCTTGTGGGCTTCCTTGTTTTTTGCAAGGACCATAATACCACTTGTTTCCTTATCCAGTCGATGAACTACGCCAGGTCTGTCGGGAGCACCGATAGGACTCAGGGTGGTGTGGCTCAATACGGCTGAAACAACGGTTTCCTTTTCATTCCCTGCACCAGGATGAACAACTAGTCCAAAGGGTTTATTGATAACAATAATGTCGTTATCCTCATAAAGGATAGGAAAATTCATTTCTGTTGCCTGAATTTCAGTATTCAGTTCATCGCTTCGCATGGCTATTTCAACAGAATCACCGGTTTTGAGCTTTAAGCCAGGTTTTACTACAGAACCGGCTACCTTTATTTCGCCGTTCTTTACCATATCCTGAGCAACTGTTCTCGAAATATCAGGAAATTTTCTGTTGATTGCCTGGTCTAAGCGTAAACCAGCATAATCTTCTTCTACAATCCAATTTTCCATGTTATCCATTATTTATTTCTCCGCAATCAACATTGTGATTCTTTCTTTTTATATTTATTATCCATAAAATACCACATATTAATACTATAAGTGAAGTAATCTGAGCAGGTGACAGATGAAGGGCAGTAAAGAATCCGCCTCTTGGGTCGGCCCTCAGATATTCATTCCCAAACCTTAGTAATGAGTATGAAATAAAATACAGGGCTGCAACACAACCTCTGTTCTTAGGTTTTTCCTGCCAGTTACTACGTAGAACAAAGATGGATATTACAGCTAATATAATCAGATATATTATTTCATATAATTGGGTGGGGTGCCTGAAGCAGCCTGCTGGGTCTTTTTTCAGATGATATATTTTTATGGCATCTGTTACACAACCATAGCAGCAGTCATTGATGAGGCAGCCTACACGACCCATTGCGTGACCTAATGCCAGAGATGGAATCAGATAGTCGGCTACCATGGCAAAGGAATAATGCTTAAGTCTGCAATATACTAAAAGACCTAGAATTGCCAATATAAACCCACCATAGAATACGAGGCCGCCTTCATGGATGGCAAGACAGTCACGGATACTATGATAATACTGCGGAAACAGGAGAATGTAGTTTATTCTTGCTCCGACAACACCACAGATGGATAATACTAGTATTAAATCAATAAAAGGTGGACGTGGCAGCAAAGAATTCCTTGAATTGAACTTGAATAGCCATATTCCTAATAGGAAGGCTATTCCCATAAGTATGCCGTATGTGTAAAAAGGTAATTCTATGCCGATAAGAGAGCCCATTTTATGCTTTCAGGTCCTTTACTTGTATTGCTGGCATAATCTGTAATTCCTGATTTTTCAGATTTCTTTTCCATATAATAATAGCTGTGGTAATGAATACAATTCCTAATACCTGTGATAAGGTCATTCCGAGTAAGAATACTGGATTTTCGGCTCTAAGGAATTCTATGAAAAATCTGAAAAAGCCATAAATACTGATGAAACCAAGAAAAATTTGCCCATAGTGGCTTTGGAACTTTCTTAGCTTTAAAATAATTATAAAGGCTATTATGCATAAAAAGCTTTCATAAAGCTGTGTTGCATGAAAATAGCCCGGACCTGCAATATGATGAAATTGGAAGCCGATAGCTTCTGAACAGGCTTTGCCATAACAGCAGCCATTCAGAAAGCAGCCGACTCTTGCTATTGCTATTCCAGGACCCATGCTGAAGCCAATGCAGTCCATTGCTTTCCAGAATGGAATCTGTTTGAATTTTAAATAGATTAAATCGAATATGAAGCCAGTGATAACAGAACCATAAAAAGTCATTCCGCCCTGCTCAAATGCAAGGAGATCTTTGGTAAAAAACTTTTCTGGAACATATTCCATGACAAATAAAAATCTGGAACCAATGATTCCTACCACAAGCTGCAAAAGCATCAAGTCAAAAATGGCCCCGGTGTCGAGGCCATTTCTTTTTGCTTGATAAAGCGCCAGGGCCATGGCTACCGAATAACCAAGGGCAACCATGAAACCATAGCTATATATATTAAACCACGGGGTTGAAAGTAGAACCGGATACATTGATTATGCTACAGCTGTTGCATCACTGACTAAGTCTTCTTCTTCATCGTCTGGGGACAGGAAGAAAATGTCAATGAATAACATGAACACGCCTAAGTCAATAATGATGTCAGCAATGTTGAATACTGGGAAGTCATATGAACCAAAACGGAACAGGAAGAAGTCTACAACGAATCCATAGACAACTCTGTCGTAAAGATTACCGACTGCGCCACCTACAAGCAGGGCCAGTGCCCATCTTGTGATTCTTTCTTCTTCTGGAAGCTTCAGACTGTAGTAGGTAATGATAAGAATCATTGTGAGAGCCATCAGAATAGGTGGTAATCTCCAGTCTGGGAACCAGCCAAAAGCTACACCAGGATTCTTTACATACGTAATAGTAAAGAAATCTTTAATGATTTTAATTGGAAGCTCATGAGAATGGTTAACAATCATAAGCTTTGTGATTCTGTCTATGAAGAAGAAAATGGCTGCATACAGTAGCACCGAAGGCGAACGCAAGTGGTAGCCAATGTTCTTCAACACAAACACGGGGTAAACCGCAATCGTATAGAATGTGGTTTTTATCAGAGTAGATAACCAGGTCAATGCTTTCTTCATTTGGTTTAAAATCCCTAGAAGTATAATTTTGCGTTATTTTGCATAACAACGCGAGCTTAGACCCTATTCGGCAGATGTCTAAAATTCTTAAACGAAAAAAAAGTAATTTTTTATAAAAAATCTATACCGTCAGAAAACACTCACTTTCCCACTTCCCCACTTCCTCCCAAAAATTTTTCTAAGGTACAAGCTGTTACAAGTCGATACAAGACAAGAGTGTATTAACACACTTTAGGAGGTTCAAATCAATTATGAAGTCTTTGGCTCATTTTAAAGAGCATCCATGGCTGACTACATGCGTTGTTGCATTGGCAACAGTCTTCTCAGTCGGATGTTCATCAAGCAGAAGTGATTCAAATGCCACAACTAACCCGCTTGCAGCTTATGAAACCAGTGGTGTTTCCCCAGAAGCTGCCGGCACTGTTATAAATGGCACAACAGTACTACCAGGTTCCCTCACTAGCCCTGTTATCACCGTTACCGAGGATGGTAGTTGTACTATTGAAGGTCATGATAATGCTCCTTTGCTAACCAATACTCATGCTGGCTGGCAACAGTCATCCTGTCTGACCTGTCATAATGAAACTACAAATAATCCAGACCATAACTATTCTGATGACAGTTTATGCTATTTGTGTCATGGAACCAATGGTTTGCCTGGACTGAACGACTCAACACCACCAGTATTGAGCAACGTTGCTGTTAATCCAGATTCAAATTCTGTAACAATCAGTTGGAAGAGCGATGAAGATTGTGTCAGCAGACTTATTCTTAAGACTACTGAAGGCGATAGGATGGAATTTCCTGTAAGCACAACCTACACAACCTCTCACAAATATACTGTAAATGGCTTACAGTCTAATACTACTTATTACTATGAACTGACATGCGTAGACAAGAGTGGTAATAAGACCTCCTCTTCTTCATTCAGCAGTGCTATGATGTTCAAGACAAATGCTGCTACAGTGACACCAGTAGTTCCTGTAAATCCTGATGACCCCGTTGATCCTGATGATCCAACAACCGATGCATTCATAAAAGGTCTGAAAGTTGAAGCTAAGGGTTCTCGTATGATATCTCTTACATTCACTACTAGAGAAACTCCTAACGATCTGTATTGGATTTTGTATTCTGATGAAGCATGCAAAAAAGAAGTAACTCGCGACGATTTGCACATAAATGATAATAATACATATACGAATGTAAATGTAGACACTTATCAGAATGACGGTGGAACTTTCTGGCTGAAAATAATGGCACTTAAGGGCTCTGCAGACCCATATTACAGTAGGGCCGTTAAAGTTACTCTAAAATAAACAAGATAAATAATTAGATTTGAACCTAGTGCAAAGCACGCAGTCGATTTCGATTGCGTGCTTTGTTGTTTAAACTTCTTGAAAAGAATTTAAAAATTTGTTATATAAACACTTGACACTTGTTATTTTTTTGAATATGGAATTGATTGAATATGGGTCTTACATCTGTTTTCACACAATTTTGGAAAGCACGTAACGATTATAAGAAGGGCAAGAAAAACTGCCCTAATTGTGACGCACTTTTATCAGAAGCAGAATTAGAAGATAGTAAATACATTTGCCCTAAGTGTAACCATCATCTGCGTATGCCAGTCCGTGCCAGAATAAATCTTATTACGGACAAGGATTCATTCACTGAACTTTTTCATGAAATAACCCCTGTTGATTGCATTAATTTCATTGATTCAAAGCCATACACTCAGAGAATAGACGAAGCACTCAAGAGTGAAAAGAATAATCCTTCAGAAGGTTCATGGCTGGATGTGAATGAAGCCATAACAACAGGCAATGCTACCATAGACGGTATTCCTGTGCTGCTTGGAGTCATGAACTTTGATTTCATGGGCGGGAGTATGGGCTCTGTTGTCGGAGAAAGAGTTACAAGACTCTTTGAAGAAGGTGTTCATACTAAGAAGCCGGTTATAATTGTTACTTCCAGCGGTGGTGCCAGAATGCAGGAGGGCATAAACTCTCTTATGCAGATGGCAAAGACTTCTGCTGCTGTTAGTCGTTTCAAAAAGACCGGACTTCCATATATTGTTGTTCTTGCCGACCCGACTACAGGCGGTGTTTCAGCTAGTTTTGCAACACTCGGTGACATTAACATTGCAGAACCAGGGGCATTAATTGGTTTTGCCGGGCCAAGAGTTATTGAACAGACCATACGTCAGAAGCTTCCAAAAGGCTTTCAGCGTTCTCAGTTCCTATTAGAACATGGTATGATTGACGCTATTGTTGATCGTTCTGATTTGAAAGCTACTTTGAGTAGGCTTTTAAATATGATTTTGGCTAATAGAGGTAATTAAAATGGAAGAAAAATTCTTAGACTTCGAAAAGCCAATAGCGGAACAGATTAATCATATAAAAGATTTTTCAGATGCTATTTCTAGCGAAGGTATTTCTGAAGCAGAAATTCAGGAAATCATTCCTTTGAAAAAGGAATTTGAAGACGACCTTCAGGGAATTATTGAAGGTGTTTATTCAAAGTTGACTCCTTTTCAGGCTGTTGAAGTAGCTCGACATATTGACCGTCCTTCAACTATTGATTACATTAAGTTGCTTTGCGGCAATGATTTCTTTGAATTGCATGGTGACCGCTTGTATAGCGACGATAAAGCCATTGTTGGTGGTATTGGTAGAATTGAAAACTATAGTGTAATGATTATAGGCCATCAGAAGGGTCATGATACCGAAGAAAACATTAGCCGTAACTTTGGTATGGCTCATCCAGAAGGCTATCGCAAGGCTATGCGACTTATGCATATGGCTGAACACTTCAATATGCCTATTGTTACATTTATTGATACTCCAGGCGCTTTCCCTGGCATCGGTGCCGAAGAAAGAGGGCAGAGTAATGCAATAGCAGAAGCTTTGGCTGAAATGTCTGAAATCAGGGTTCCAATTCTTTGCTTTGTAACAGGCGAAGGTGGTAGCGGTGGTGCTTTGGCACTAGGTATGGGTGACAGAGTTTATATGTTCGAATATTCTGTATATTCTGTTATCTCTGCTGAAGGCTGCGCTGCAATTCTTTGGAATGACCCGGAAAAGGTTGAACTGGCTGCTGGTAATCTTAAGCTTAGGGCAAAGGATTTATTGGAAGCAGGAGTAATCGATGGGGTTCTTCCAGAACCAGTAGGAGCGGCTCACAGAAATTACGAAGCTGCAGCTAACGAAATTCGTAAGTGTATTTTAGAACAATTACCTTGTCTAAATAAAATTTCTGCCGATGAATTAATAGAAGCACGTTATAATAAATTCAGAGCAATGGGAAAATTCAGCTCTTGAAGGAGGAGCTTTGATGGCTAAGGCCAAAAAAGGAGATAAGGTTGTAGTAGAAAATCAGAAGCCGGAAGAACCGACTCCTGAAGAACTTGCTGCAACAGAAAATGACTTAAAAATTGCGTCAGCCTACGAACATACTGATGACATTGTTGATAATCAGGATGAACGTGAAAAACGCAAGGAAGAGTCTATTTTCGACGATTCTGTTAAACTTTATCTTCAGCAGCTTACAAGGCTTTCTCTTGCTACTCAGGATCAGGAAAAGGAATTCGCTAAACGAATTCTTGATGGTGACCAGGAAGCCCGTGAAGCTTTGGTTACTGCAAACCTTCGTCTTGTAGTCAGTATTGCAAAGAAATATACCAACAGAGGTCTCTTGTTCCTCGACCTTATTCAGGAAGGGAATCTCGGACTTCTTCGCTCAATTGAAAAGTTTGACTATACCATGGGTTATAAGTTTTCTACTTATTCAACCTGGTGGATACGTCAGGCTATTACCCGTGCTATAGCAGAACAGTCCAGAGTTATTCGCATTCCTGTTCATATCATGGAATTGGTTAACAAGGTTCGCAGACAGATAACTAATTTTGTTCAGCAAAACGGTCGTGAACCAACAAGTGAAGAACTGGCCAAGAAGTGTGATCTTCCTATCGATAAAATAAAGGAAATCCAGAAGCTTACTCAGGAACCTGTATCCTTGGAAGTATCTGTAGGCGAAAAGGAAGATACAGTATTGGAAAACTACATTTCCAATGAAGGTGCAGTCAGCCCAGAAGAAGCAGTTATTGATAATCTGCTCAGAGATCAGATTGCTAAGGTTCTTGAAACGCTTAGCGAACGTGAACAGACTGTTGTTAAGCTTAGATTTGGTTTGGAAGACGGTGTTCCAAGAAGCCTTGAAGAAATAGGCAGAATCATGGGGGTTACACGAGAACGTGTCCGCCAGATTGAAGAAAAATCCTTGAAGAAGCTAAGGGTTAATTCTTCTCCGAAGCTTCGCGATTATTACAACCGATAATAAAAAAATACTCCCAGCTACGGGAGTATTTTTTTGTCTGATAAAAGCTTTTGGGTTAAAGCCCTAAGTCATATATTTCTGCAGCGTCCGGATCTGGGG
Source organism: Candidatus Avigastranaerophilus sp. (assembly GCA_045639725.1). GTDB lineage: Bacteria > Muiribacteriota > Ozemobacteria > Ozemobacterales > Ozemobacteraceae > RUG334. The sequence continues at coordinate 7,704 of JAZUDR010000190.1, forward strand.
CTTCCATGGTAGCTATTGGCTTGCTTTCTTCTTCAACTGCAGATTTAGTCAATTCTTCAAGCTCTGCTAATGGATCATCGCTGCTTAGCATAGTGGAGGCTGCCCCTGGCCTTAAATCATCTATTGATTTTATTACTGAATTAAGACCTGTGCCAAATTGCTTGGCAACGCCTTCCCTTAGGAAAAGTTCAAGATTTACGATGCTTCTTTCATTCGGGAATAATGCTTTAAAGGATGCTATATAATTATTGGTGAGACGGTATTCTTCATCCTTCAGACTCTTTATTGCTACCTTTAATCTTGCAGATAAATCTCTATCACGGCTTGTTTCAAGGCCGATAACAACAAATAGAGCATCAAGAAAGCCTTTTCTAACTTCGTTGGTTAGAGATTTCGGCAAAGAAAAGCCTGTTATTGGTATTGCTGAATATCCCCAGATTTCTGGTCTGGCCTGCTTTAGGCTTACAGAAAAATTACCGCTGCCAAAATGCTTTGAAAGGTCATAAATGCTTTGGACTTCATCAAGGAAAGCATATATTTTTCTGTGAATCTGCCAAAGCTTTTCTTCAGCCTTGTTAGGAGAGAAATTCATTGTTGGCAGTATTGCAAATGGGGCAATGCTTCTATTAATCAGTATATCATCACGACATATCTCCTGCATTGCTCTGGCTTCCTGATTCAAAAGCCAAAGCTTGAAGGGACTTGTAATATCGAAGCTTAAAGCTTCCTGGGCGAAGCCTATTGATACTGTAAATACAAACAACAGGGCCAAATAATATTTTTTCATTTCTGAACTCCTGTCATTACAAGTGTGTGATTGGTCTGTTTTTCAACGCTCCATAAATCACGGGTAACAGCTATTTCTTTGGTAATAAGCTTTGCTGCATACTTAGTGTTCCAATTCGCCTGATGTATTACGCCTTCAGCCATGTTGAATACCATTTTGCCTTGCAAAGCCATTTTACGGGAGAAAAATTTGTTGTCTTCTATGCCGAATGAAGCTTGAAAACTGATGTCTGCAAGATTTTTGAGCGGATCGACATTTACCAGAGTCAAGGTCCAGACAACCGGAATTTTGGTGCCAAAAGCAGTTATTTCTGTGTTTTGTCTTGATACACTACCTACCTTCCAATCACCTTCTGGGAATGTGATAAAAAAAGGTAAGCCAGTCTTGTCTTCTGATGGTGAGCCTTTTAAGACACCATTAGGACTTAGGTAACGCCTGAAGGTTGCTTCAGAATTACCTATATCGAGGATAAATGCGTTGTCCTGATAGCCAACAGCTTTGATTATGAATTCAAGGCTTTGGTTATCACTGCTTTTCTGAGGAGTAAAGGAAGGTGCCTGCATGGTAGAGGAGTTTTCTCGGGTATATTTATAAGAATAAACAGCACCCTTGGTAAAACCATACTTGATTTCTTCTGCTGAAGCTGGAGTATGGCATAATAAACAGAGCAACAAAGATGCTACACCTAAGACTTTACTCTTCATGATTTCCCTCCTGTTAAGCTACTTCTGGGCTAACTTCCTCTTCTTCACGGTAACGGTTGTCGTTCCAGCCCGGCTTGAACTGACTATGCTGTTCTTTCTGTTCCAAATATTCGCAAACATTTGAGCTTTCACCTAGAAGTGGCTCGATTTTGAAATATTCGGTTTCAAAGCTGTCTGTTGGCTTAAGAATCAGTTCTCTGCCACATCTTGCTTCCAATTCCTTCAGCTTTTCGTCTTTGTGCCCTCTGATTACGTCTAATATGCATTTGTGCGCATAAACAATCAATTTGTCTGTCTGGTAACGCTTAGCTTCTTCCAGAACATTTGTTTTAATCAGATTGGCCATTGTTGTGTTGGAAAGAACCTTACCGGAGCCTTGACAGCATGGGCAGACTTCTTTTCTGATTTCTGCAAGACTGGCCGATGTTCTGCGTCTTGTCATCTGAACAAGACCAAGTTCTGAAAAATCAAGAATATTTGGTTTGTTCTTATCGCCCTTGAAACCTTCTCTGAGACATTTTAAAACTGCGCTTCTATGAGCGGGGGTTTCCATGTCGATAAAGTCGATGATAATCATGCCGGACAGATTGCGCAAACGAACCTGCTTGGCTATTTCGCGTGCAGCTTCCATATTAACCTTGAATACTGTTTCTTCAAGGTCTGAACCACCTGAAAAACGACCAGAGTTAACGTCTATGCAATACATGGCTTCTGTTTTGTCAAAAAACAGGTAGCTGCCAGAGTTGAGCCATACCTTACGGGCCATGGCTTTTTCTATTTCGCCTTCAATACCATATTTTTCGAAGAGTGGAGTTGGTTCGTTGTAAAGTTCAAGACTGGCTCTCTGTAATGGTGACAGGAATTCACAGTCTTCGATTATTGATTTGTAGGCTTCTTCGTTGTCTACAATCATTTCATCGATATTATCGTCGAAATAGTCACGGGCAACTTTAAGTGGAAGAGGCATATCGCGGTGAAGAATGGTTCTTGGAGGAGCCTTGTGCATCTTCTTTTCAACCTTGTTCCACATTTTTACAAGCAGATCTAAGTCGGCTTTGAGAGCAGCTTCTTCCAGACCTTCTGAGGCTGTGCGGAAAACAATGCCTGTTCCCTTAGGAGCAAGCTTCTGACCAATTGCTCTGAGTCTGTCGCGTTCTTTTTCCTGGCTGATTCTGCGTGATACGCCAATACTTGGCTGAGTCGGCATGAATACAAGATAACGGCCCGGGAAGGATATTGCCATTGTAGAACGTGGACCCTTGGCGGCTGTCGGTTCCTTCAGAATCTGAAGAACTACGTCCTGACCAACCTTTAAAACATCCTGAATCGGACTTCTGAAGATATCCTGAGCGTCTGTGTCGTTAAGGTTTTCAACACCATTAAGGGTTAAAAAAGCGTCCTTGTGTATGCCGATGTCTACAAAAGCACTCTGGGTGCCTGGAACAATATTTGCCACACGACCTTTTATAATGCAGCCAACCAGCTTCTCATCGTCTGGGACTTCATACAGAAGCTCGCATAAGCGACCATCTTCAATGATAGCGGCTCTTGATTCATAAGGGCCGATATTTACTAAAATTTTTCTACTCAAAATAAACTCCTAATGGCTTACAGAGACTGTATTGATAGTCTTTCGATTAATTGGAGGCTGTCTCTGTCTTCGCCTAAAAATCTGGCGAGAGCCGTGATAATTTTTGATACTGAGGGAATCTCAGCAATGCCCTGTAAAAAGTCTGCAACAATAAGGTATTTGCCATTTTCATGGCTCATTACTGAATTTTTAATTGCAGAACCCAGCTTATAGCTTCTTAATCTTCCCTTGCTTTCAATTTCAAAGCTGGTTTCAGGGTTGTTCAAAAAATCAAGGGCTTTGTTACAGATGTCTTCATCGTTGAAGGTAAGTCTGTATTTAACACAATCACCTTTATTTTTTGTTCGCTTTTCGTGGTATGGAGTAATGACCTCCAATACATCCATACCGTTGGGAAGTTCTTTTGACAAAGCAGTTTTCAACCATTCTGGGTCGATTTCCTTTGTGAGTGTTACAACAAAATATTCACAAAAGCTGGCGTGACCTAATGGAAGCGGAGAGGCAAAGGATAGCTTTGGCCTTGGGTGACAGCCTTGAGAAACAGCATATGGCAGTTGTATTCTTCTTAAGGCTTTGCACATAACATCAATGTTGTCTAAATGGGCAACATATCTAGACTGCTTTGTCTTGGAATAAATGACCTTTGCTTTGATTTCTTCTGGATTTTCAATGTTTTCTGTAATCTGGGTTGTCATTTTATTTCTTCTCCTGCAATCTTAGCGGCGAGCTTATATTCGTTTTCGAAATAGGCTCTTGGAGTCTGGAAATCAATGAAATCCCATGGCAGAACTTCTGAAATCGCATGACTTCTTGTGTAATCCTCCGGATTGATACCGGTCTGCTGGAAGGCCTTTTCCCAGCCTTCTCTTGAGAAATGCTCAAACCAGCCGTCAAGCTTGCAGCCGTTCTGGTAAGCAGCGAGAATCAAATCGCCAATTCGTTCGTCGCCACGGGACAAAACAGCTTCAAGTAGACACAGATATTCTTCACGCCATGAAATCTTGGTTGAACTGCCTTCCAAGCCTTTGCAGACCATGACTCTTTTGCGCTTCAGATCTTCCATGCTATTCTGGGCCGCCCATTGGAATGGGGTATATGGCTTTGGAATAAAGCCTGAAAGGCTGATTGATATCTGTTTCTTTGGCTTGCATGACTTGCCGATAGCTTCAAGACGTTTTACCAGAGCAATAAGTCCTTCGATGTCTTCGTCTGTTTCAAAAGGCAGACCCATCATGAAATAAAGCTTAACTGTTCTGTATTCAGAATCAGCAGTTGCTTTCATAACATTGATGATATCTTCTTCTGTAACATTTTTGTTAATTACATCGCGAAGACGCTGAGTCCCTGCTTCTGGTGCAAAGGTCAGACCACCCTTTCTAATCTGGGGTGTTTCGTCCAAAAGCTTAATGGTGTTGTCATTCATACGAAGTGAAGGAATAGAAATAGTCTGTTCAGGATAAAGCTTAGATGCCTGAAGTGCCTTTACCAGAGGTTCAAAATTTGAATAATCTGATGTGGACAGCGAAAGCAGACCTAAGGTTTCTTCACCAGTATTCTTAAGCATTTCACAGGAATACTTTACTATATTATCTACTGAGCGTTCTCTGTGAGGTCTGTAGTAAAAACCTGCATTGCAGAAACGGCAGCCTCTGATGCAGCCACGGAAAATTTCGATGGCAACACGGTTATGGGTTGCCTGTACGTTCGGAACTACCGGGTGCAGTGGGGGAACGCTTTCGTTAAAGCCCTTGAAAACTCTTCTCTGAACCTTATTGGCCGGAAAAGCCGGAACCCACATTCCAGGAATCTTTGCTATGGCCTGACGCTTTTCTGCCATTGTAGCATTGGCTTCTTTTGCAGCTATGAGCGTATCGCACATTTCAAGAATTGATTCTTCACCATCACCGATAAAAATACCGTCCATGAATTTTGCAACAGGCATTGGATTAGCTGCTGAAGGACCACCTGCTATGATTACAGGACCTTCGTTTCTTTCCTTCCAAAGTAGAGGGATTCTACCAAGATCCAATATATAAAGGACATTGGTAAAGGTCATTTCATAGGGAAGGGTGATGAATAGAGCGTCAAACTCATTGAGAGGAGTCCCTGTTTCAAGGGAATAAAGTGGTAGATTCTTTTTCTTTAAGAGAGCTTCAAAGTCCGGCCAAGGGGCAAAACATCGTTCTGCCATAACATCCGGACGATTGTTGATTGATTCATAGAAAATCTTTACAGCCTGATTTGACATGCCAAGCTCGTAAAGGTCTGGAAAAATAATGCAGACTCTAAGCTTTGGATTGGTCTTAATTTCAGCCTGATTAGCTTCACCGCCAAGATAGCGGGCCGGTTTGTCTATGTCTAAAAGCTCCCAATGGGATATTTCATTAATAATGTTTTTCATACTTTATTTGTAGGTGTGTTCTGTTTGTTTATAGTGAATACCAGGTCAAAGTCTCTTCCGTAAAAGTCTACATCCGAGTTTACAGCTGATTCAGGAAGCTCAAATACTTTTGCTGTTTCTTCGGTTAGTTCATCTAACAGAAGCTGCGCATTTTCTGCAGAGAGATTGAGACGATTACCTAGAATGGAATATTTGACTCTTTCTCCAGGTGTGAGCCTGCTACCAGAGGCTTTCCCAAAGGCTATGGTACTCATGATTATTGTTCAAGAAGTACGGCTTCTGCGGCCTTTGCCTTGCGCTGAGCATAGCTATTGGTTGGGTCTATGCTAAGAGCAGTGTTGTATGAGGCTAATGCAGATGCATATTCGTGACGCTGGGCATATATATCGCCAAGATTGATATAAGGATCAACGTAATTCGGCATCAATTCAGCAGCCTGTTTGTAATTGGCTATGGCATTATCTATAAGACCACGTCTGTGATAGGCAACACCAAGCTGATAGAATATCTTTCCGTTTTTCTGGTCAATTCTGGAAGCAGATTCAAAAGCTTTAAGAGAAGCATCCTGCTGACCTTCTAATAAATAAAGCTCACCTAATGCTATAAGAACTCTTACATCGCCGTGATCCTTACTTTCGTAGGCCTTGAAATGGATTATTGCATCTTTGTTCATGCCTTTGCGCTTGCAGATTGTGCCAAGGGCATAGCGTGCCTTAAGATGGAACGGTTCATATCTTACGCAAAGCTTCATCATTTCTATAGCGTCATCTTCACGATTTACGTCTAGTAAGAAGATTGCGAGATTATAATAGGTTTCAGCATAGTTTGGAGCGAGTTCAAGAGTGCGCTTCCATTCTTTTACTGCATCATTTATTCTGCCTTCCTTGTAATAGCAGAGGCCAAGATTATGATGGGCTTCAATAAAGAGAGGTTCCTGCTTTAAGGTCTTGATAAGATTTTCTTCCGCAACATCAAGCTTGCCATACTGACCAGCCAGAGTGCCATACATATAAGTATCAATAACCTTTTCAGATAATTCCTTCTTGTATTTGCCTGTTACTACCTTGGTAGAAGGTATCAGATTTGCAAGAGGTATATTTTTTGTGGATTCTGAAAGCTTAGTGCTTGATGTTGAACTTCTTGTGCTCTTCTTTTTGTTGCCGCAGCCTGTTATAAAAGCGGTCATTGCTACTGATAGCAATAAGCACAGGAATATATTGATTTGTCTGCTTTTCAATTTTTTGCTCCTGAATTTATTTCCTTTTATTCTACTATTCTAACACAGTAGACGGGCCTTGCCAAGAAACAACAAAACCATCTTTTTCTCTTTTTATATGAATTATTCTATGATTGCCTGAATCTAGCAAGAATACTGTATCATCGCATACTGTTAAATCAGAAGGCTCTTTGAAGCTTGAACCATCAGCAGCCTCTGTTAATAAAGCTAGTCTTTTCCCTTGAGGGCTATAAACGCTAAGTTCGTCGGTAGTATCATCGCAAACATAAACGAGACCATCTGAATCAACACTTACGCCAGTGGGAGCTTTCAGACTGTCTGTAATTTGATATTTATACAGACCAAGACGGTCAAAAACAGCTATTCTTGATTTCCCACGGTCTGCAATGTAAATTGAACCGTCTATTCCAACATCAATCTGGGTCGGATTCTTTAATTGCTTTTCAGAACCACCGAAGCCGCCTATTTCTAATATCTTGCTGCTGCTTGGGGACAACTTCAGAACCTTGTCTGAACGACCATCAACAACCCAGATGTTGTTCTCATAGTCGGTTATGATTCCCTTAGGCTTGTCCAGACGGTTGCGGCGGTCATCGTTCTTGTGGTAAAGATTCCCTCTGTAGCTTTTGTAAGAGTCGAAAATGCAGGTTCTATTATTGTTCTGGTCAGAGACATAGAAGTTGGAAAAACCGCCCGCTGCAACGTCATATGGATGGTCCAGACTGTCTTCGTCTTCGTTGCCAGATGAATTTCTGCTGTTGTTGAAAGCCAGGCCGAAACCACCGTGGCGGCCAATAAAACGGCCATCTTTGCCAAGACGGATTATTCTATCATTACCTGTATCTGCAATCAGTATTTCTTTGCGGGAAGCGTCAAAGTCAATGCCCATTGGATTATCGAACTGACGTTCACCCTTTCCACGACTGCCAGTGGATTTGAAAGGCGTAAGATTTAGGTTGAATAACTCTATTGTTCCCTTTTTGTTTAATACTTTGCTTTCAGGAAATTTAAGCTTATAGGTACCTTTTTCCATGAATCGAGGACCCCAGAGCTTTTCGGTTTTATTCTTCCCTGCTACTTCATAAATGATATTCACACAGCCGCTTGTAGGCAGATTAATCGTAAATATAGCTGTGCCAGAGGCTACTTCCAAAGAACTCCACATGTTGTTTGAGTTTTCTTGTGAAAAGGCTGGAATGCTAAAGGCCAAAACAGCGGCACAGGCTGTAATAAATCTACAAAAGCTAGTTGTTTTCATCCTTTACCACCTTATATATTATTTTGTTTATTTCTTTTATTGCTTCAAGATTGCGTGGGCTTGGTCTCACTAAAATATCCTGATTTAATGGGAATATGTGACCATTCTTTACTGCTTTTATGCTACTCCAGCCCGGGCGCTTGCTTACTGCTTCTATGTCAGGATTGGGATAGGCAAGGAAAATAATATCAGGATTAGCTTCTATCATCATTTCTGAATTTATAGAAGGAAAATCATCTAGATTTGATATTACATTGACTCCGCCTGCAGCAGTCAGTATGCTATCTATGTTATTCTTACAGCCACAGGCCTGTATGGGATTATCCCAAATTTCAATATAAACGCGTGGCTTTTCTTCGGGTTTCAGAACCTGGAATTTCTTTACTTCATTGTTCCACTGTTTGACAAATCTATCACTCAGGCTGGCATCTCCTAGATGGGAAGCAAGAAATGTCGCTGCATATGGAATGTCTGCAGGGGAGTTTATACTCAGGTTAACGTAATTGAGATTAAGCTTTTTGAAAAGATTAGTATATCTTTTGTGAATGCTGTTTGTATCAAGAAGGATAGTTGGCTTCAATGATACTATTTTTTCTATATTGAGATTCTGGTCGCCTATTCTTGGAAGCTTGCTCACTACTTCCTGAGGGTAATTACAGTAATCAGAGGCCGCAACTAGGAATTTTTCGGCACCTATGGCGCAAACCAGTTCAGTGCTGGATGGAATAAGCGGAACTATTCTCTGGTCCTTTACTTTAGGCTGTTTAGGTTGCCAAGGAGCTGTTTGGGCTGTTAGATTCAAGTTTTCTGAGGACTTGGATGTTGTATTACCAAATATGCTTGACCAGACTAGTATTAATCCTACTAATACAAGCCATACAACAGCAAATTTAAATATTATTCTTGCAAACTTTTTCATTTTTTACGTTTACGGTTTTCAAAGTATTCTTTTGTATTTTTCTGGTGTTCGCCAATAGTTTTTGAAAAATTATGGCCGCCATTAATTCCGTTGGCTACAAAGAATAGATAATCTGTATCTGCAGGGCAGGCAACGGCTTTCATTGAGGCTATACCGAAATTCGAAATCGGGGTAGGGGGAAGTCCGGGATAGAGATAGGTGTTGTATGGAGAATCAATCTTTAAGTCTTCATACAAAACACGGGTTTTGCGTTCTCCAAATGCATACTGAACAGATGCGTCTGTTTCAAGTTTCATGTTCTTGCGCAAGCGATTATAAAATACCGAGGCAATCAACGGTCGGTCTTTGTCTATGACTGCTTCTTTTTCTACTATTGAAGCTAGTATACAGCCTTCATACTGACTAAGTCCGTTAGGAAGATTGGCACAGAAAACTTTGTCTATCTGATGCTTCATTAGCTTGAGCATTCTTTCTGCAACTGCAGCGGCAGAACTTCCTTTGGCAAAGAAGTAGGTGTCTGGGAAAATAAGTCCTTCCGGAGCGGGTATCAATTCCCAATCGGTAAAAATCATGCCAAGTCTGGCCGGGTCTGATACTGCTTCAATAAAATCAGGAACCTTGCATATGCCAGCATCCTGAAGAATGGCAGCAGCTTCTTTCAGAGTAGTTCCTTCCGGTATTGTGACAGAAACGGTCTTCATATTGCCTTTAAGAAGCTGTTGTATTACTTCTGGAAGCGTTTCCTTGCCTGTAAATGAATATTGGCCAGGTTTCAGTTTCTGATCAATTGCTAAGAATCTTATATAGATTCTGAATAACAGCGAACTTCTTATTACGTTCTGATTCTTCAGAAGATTACCTATGCGTGAAGTGTTGAAGCCGGGGTCTATGGAAATTTCGATGGGACGTTCAGACATGACTGGCTTGGAATTTTCTGCATACCAGTTCCATACACTATAGGTGAAGCCACCAATCATGGCCAATAAAAAAAACACCATGATAAGAGCTATTTTTATAGTTTTCATGGTGTTTCTCTTTTACAAATGCTATTATTCAGATTTTTTTCTGAAATTCAAAATGGTATTTCGGCTGTTGTCCAATACGTATACGTCATCTTTGCTTTTTGCTATAACGCCTGTTGGATACAGGAAACTACCTTCCTGATTGCCGAATGAACCAATCTGAGATACAAATTTCCCTTGAGCGTCAATGATTACAACTGGAACTTCACCAAGGTCAAGAACATACATATTGCCTTCATCGTCTATATGAAGACCAGACGGACCCTTCATTTCTTCATATTCACCCTTGGTCTTGATTTCTTCTATGAAAGTGCCATCGGTTTTCATTTTTACGATGCGCTTTCCACCAAAGTCTGTAACATAGATTGTATTTTGGAAAATCTGGATAGAGGTAGGGAATATTAAAGCTGATTTTCCATTACCACCAACTTTTTCTATAAATTCACCATTATCTGTGTATTTGAAAATTTCTGAATTTCTAGACATGATAACATAGATGTCGCCATCAGAATCTACGGCAACGTCCATTGGGAACTTCATGTTTTTGGTGACTTTGATGAGAGCTTGGCCGTCATTTTCGTATTTGACTATTTTGTTGCCCTTTTGGTCACAAACCCATATGCAGCCAGAGTTTTTATCTACGCCTATACCGGCTATGCTCTGAAGTTTCATTCTGTCCATACCAAATTCACCACCCATGGATACTGTGCTTCCACTTGTGGTAGAAATGACTTGAAATCTTGTATTACCTGCGTCTGCGACGACTAAATTGCCTTTACCATCAACGTCCATATCTGTTGGACTTAAAAATTCAGTAGAACCAGAACCTGATTTGCCAAATTCCTTGGTAAAACTAAAGTTGTTGGGAACGCAGCCAGTTGTTAAAGAAAGCATTACCAAAGCAATTGGTAGCCATGCTTGATTCTTTTTTAACATAATTCCCCGAATCTCCTAGATTATTTTCCATATACAAATATAATGCATAAATATATGTTTTGCAAAATATTTTTTTAATGGTATAATAATTAAAGTAAAGTGAGAAAAATATGAGACACAAAAAACAAGCTTTCACTCTAATTGAATTAATGATTGTTATTGCTGTAATTGGTATTCTGGCTGCTATGGCGTTGCCTAACTTCCAGCATGCCCGCGAACGTGCCAGACAGAGCAAGTGCTATGAATACACTTCTTTGCTGACTAGAACTGCTGAACTCTATTATATAGAAAATAAGCATTACCCGGAAAAGGTTGAAGAACTGGGTGAATATATGTCTGGGCATAAAAGCTTTAAGTGCCCATCTGACGGTGTTTACTCCATTCTTTCAGGCAGTGGTGTTGGCAATGACAATGCTATGGTTTTCTTCTGCTCTAAACATGGTTGTGCCTCATCTACATGGGGTGGCTGATTAATTTGTTCAAAAAAAAGCCTCTAGGTTTTCCTAGAGGCTTTTTTTTATCTTTCGATTATTCCTTCAAACCTGGTTAATTTGGCTCCCAGGTCTACGTGTCCGTCTTCTCCTTCTAGTTCTGTGCCGTTAACCATGAATTTTACTTTCGCATGCGGGTCTAATTCGGTTATTGAATTTACTACAGAATAAAGGGTTAGAATCTGTTCATTGGCACCATAGTTGAAAACATTGCTGAATTCTCGGCTGAAATCAATGGTATATACACCTGAGTCATAAAAGAGACCTCTAAGAGTAGTTCCATCCGGAATCAGCTTATAAAGTCTTTCGTTTGATGGCACTTCGAGAAGTTGATTCACTACCTGACGGGCCTGAGTGATCAGCATTTTGCTTTTGCGAACGCGCTTTGTTTCAAACTCAAGCTTGTCTTTGCCTTTAACGCCATAGTAAATCTGAATGTTTTTCACATCTTCCTGCGGAATGAATTCATCTTCCTGCTGTGGTACTGCTTCTGTCTCTTTTACTATAGTTGTTTCAGAGGCTGTAGCAATCTGTTTCTGCTCTTCAAACATAGGCACAATCTGCTTCTGGAAGATGATGAAACCGGCAATAATCAATCCGAGGATGATTACTCCCATCAGGATAAATAATATGTTTTCTTGATTCTTTTTCTTTGCCATTTTATTACTCCTGATTATTTCATTTCTATGCCATTGAAGAAGTCTATTACTGAATTAGTTATAGACTTGGCTATGGCCTGACGGTACTTGTCACTTATTAGATTCTTTCCTTCAACCTTGTCGGAAAGCATTCCAATTTCTACTAATACAGCCGGATTCATGATGAACTTGAGTGGAAGCAGCGGACTCTTTTTTACGCCACGGCTTTCAGTCAGAAGATGCTTAACCAGTCTTGTATTAATCTTTTTGGCTAGGAATTCTGCCAGATCAAATCTTGTGTTCTTCAGCCATTCTTCGAAAACTGCATCATAAACTGCACCTTGAGCGTTGGAATCATGATATATGCCTTCATTGGTGAAGGTATAGCATGCTACCCCATTTTTAGTTATGTCTTTCGAACCACCGGTATGAATGGATATAAACAGGTCGCCGCCATTTTTGTTGGCAAGGCTTAAACGCTGTGAATAACTCATGTTTACGTCAGTGCTTCTTATTAATACTGCTCTGAAGCCAGCTTTTTCGAGTTCTGCCTTCAAAAACTTTGCGGTTTCAAGGTTAATGACTTTTTCTGAAGGTCTTCCTTCAAATTCAAAACCAGTATCAATTCCACCATGACCAGCATCAATGATTATGGTTCTTCCGAGGAAGCTTTTATTAGTTAATGGTTCTAATGGAACTTCAATATTGATTTCTGGAGCTTTTTCCTGTTCAACAGGCTTTGCTGCTACAGGCGCACTGTCATTATTGAGGGAAATTTGCGGCGGTGCTATTGGGGTTGTTGCTGTTGCTACTTCCGGTGGCTTTGGAGTGCCAATCGGGAAGCAGATAATCATTCTGAAAGGATCTGCAACAGTTTCTATGTAAGGTGCTTTATCGGTTTGAGTTAAAACACTTGTTAAAATCAAGCCTTCACGGTTTGGACCGCTATTGAGGTCAAATTTTTCTATATCTCTGCCTTTGGGGTCTGTTCTTTTTGTTGGAATCAGATTCTTGCAGCCACTCAGTGTCAGACGGTATACGCCGTTCTTGAAATCACTTTTGTAGGTAACCGGATTGCTGAATTCAAGAACTACTCTTGTATGATCTTCTCTGAGACTATGTCTTAAGGCTATGAGAATTGCACTGGAGTCAGCACTTGGAGGTTGAACAGGAGCTGTCTGCTGAACGGGAGCCTCTGCTGGTTGGACCTGAGCGACTGGTGCTTTTACAGGAACGGCAGCCGGTTGCTGTGCAGGCTGCTGGACTGGCTGTGGGTTTGCTTTGGGAGTTGTTGGCAGGGCAGTGGGTGGCTTTACAAGATTGCTCTGAGAATTCTTAATATTGGTTGTTGCTCCAGAAAAGATGCCTTGGAGAGCATCTGCAGGAACGTAAATCATATTATTCTGAATCTTAGGAGCGCCACTAAGCTGTATAACTTTGTTGTTGGCTGTTGCTGTTGGGTCACCAATTCTGAATTTTATAGAATTAATGCCTTTGCGCATGATAAGCATTTTTTGAATTGGGAACCACTGATGAGAAATACCATTTGCGTCTGCAAAACCTTCTGCATTAATGTAGTCTGCTGAAAATGCTGGTATTGAAGCAAGAACAGCTAAAGACATTAAACTAGTTAAGCAGGCCTTTTTTAATTTTCTCATTTATAGCGTCCTCCAAGTTCTCTATCCAAATCGCGCTGGGCATCTTTCTTTGCAATTGCTTCACGCTTGTCATACATTGCTTTACCCTTTACAAGTGCTATTTCAACCTTCACTCTGCCTTCCTTGAAATAAAATTTCAAAGGAACGATTGTCATGCCAGTTGTTTTTACCTTCTGGCAAAGCTTGAGTATTTGCTGCTTGTGGGCCAGTAGTCTTCGTTTCCTTTCCGGTTCATGGTCTAATCTATTGGAAAAGACATTTGAACCGATATGGACATCACAAAGCCAAAGCTGCCCATCTACTGCATCTACGAAGGAATCCTTCAGAGTAACGCGGCCTTCTCTGCAGGGCCTGAGCTCTGAACCAACAAGAGCGATACCAGTTTCCAATTTTTCTAGAATAAAATAGTCATGATAAGCCTTGCGGTTTTCTGCGATTATTTTAATTCCATTACTATCTTGTTTTTTTGAACTCAATCAAGTCACCTGCTTTCAGGCCGGTGCCGAATTCTTTGCGTATCAGCGCCCAGCTTGTATTTTTATAAACCTTTGTCAACAACAGATCTGCAACAGGTCTGTCAGGACAATACCCTAATTCCCTTCCATCGTCAGGGTCTTTCAGTTTCTCACCCTGTCTATAGGCTCTTAAATTCAGACGGAATTCATCTGCAAGATTCAAGCCTTCATCCATACCAATGTTAAGAATAACCTGGCCATCCATGCGTCTGATGATTTTGCCTGCAGCAACTGGCTCAAGCGCCTTATCTTTTATGACAAAATGGTCCACCAGTTCCTGGAAGCCCGGTTCATTAGCAAATCTGATTTTATGCTTGGAAACCAAAGGCGCTAGGACATAGTCCATGTCAGCCTTCAGCATTCGCTGAGCACCTTCTTTGAAATGTTCATACTTAACTTCGCGTCTGAACAGTAAATCACGATAAAATTTAACACTAGCCTGAAATTCTTCCTTATCCCATAAAATGCGGGCCATCTGAAGAACATACTTGGCATTTCCCGGATAAAGCTTGATTGCTTCGTCCATTTCTATTTCAGCACCGTCCCAGTGACCATCGTCAAGCAATACCATTGCTCTTTCGTAGTGCTCACGGGCTTTTTTTATAGTTTCACTGGTCTTCTTGCGCTGCATATAATCAGGATACTCATTGGTTTCGATTTTGAGCGCATTTCTTCTGTCGCTGATGAGCTTGTTGAGACGTTCTACTTCTTCCCAATGGAAAAGTGCGTCATCCAGACGGCCCATTTCACGGTAAAGCTTTCCAAGCCAGTAATGTGCTTTGATTAAATTGGGTTCGAAATGAAGAGCTTCCTTGAAGGAGTCTTCTGATTTTTCGAATTCACCGTAGCGATAGTGCTGATAACCTTTTTCATAGGCTGTAAGGGCTCTGTCTAAGGTTTCTTCTGTATTTATAAAATCCGGCTGCTTTATAGCTGCACTGGCTGGAACTAAAATTCCAAAGCATCCAAGGCTAAGCGCGAGTAAAACGGTTTTACTCATCCGTAGCTGCCCACTAAAGAATTTATTAGACATTTGCCGCCCCTGTTTTAATATATATAATTCAACCTATATATCGGCAGCTCTTGTATTTTTGCTTAGTCACTATTCTCAATTCATAATTCATAATGCATAATGCATAATTGAATGTTTAGATTCTGTGCTGCTTTTAGTGGGTTTCTGCCAAGATTCGAAACTTGGCACAGAACAGGTTGAAGCAGCAGAAACTAAAACAAATAATTGTGCATTGTGAATTGTGCATTATGAATTCGAATGGGCAGAGAGCTGGTTAAAGCAGCAAAAACCAAAACAAATAATTATGCATTATGCATTATGAATTATGCATTATGAATTATGAATTGTGAATTATCTTTTGCTTAGGTATTTGACGGGGTTCATAAAATCGCCGTTGTAGACTACGGCAAAATGAAGATGTGGGCCAGTAGCTCGGCCAGTAGCACCAACTGTGCCTAAAAGCTGACCTCTGTTAAGCTTCTGCCCTTCTTTGCATTTAATAGCACTAAGATGGCCAAAATAAAGTATATGACCGGTTGAGGTTTTAACCTTGACCATACGACCAAGGGCTCCCTGCCAGCCAGTATCAACAACTACGCCATCGGTGGGGCAGAGAACCTTTGTTCCGCGTTTCCCACGAATATCGATGCCGCTGTGAAAGCTATGACGGCCAGTTACAGGGTGGATACGCATTCCGTATCTGGAGGTAATTGCACCTCTGACCGGCCACATAATGCTTTTATTTGTTGCTTTTTTGGTTTGAACCTTTACGATTTTCCAGGTCTTTTCTGCTTCAGCGTGCTTAGCTATATATTTTTCTATTGTGTGCTGGCAGTTTTGAAGCTGGTTTTTTGCAGAAGCATATAACTGCTTTACTGGCTGGACAATAACAACAGGTGGTTTCAGCCTTACGTCATCGGCTGAACATACAGCAAAACCTAATGTTTCTGTTGAAGGAACATTGAACTGCAATAATACGGCTGCGAGACCGATTAAAGCGGCTCTTACAGGTTTGCTTAAGGATTTGTTGCTATTTTTCATAAAGGACTTTAGGACTTTTTTCTATCTTTGTCTGAACTATTTAGTTGTCAGAAGTATCTTTTTTGCTTGCCGGGCTCTTGTAATTCGGATTGATCATGCTGAGGAATTCTTTGTTGTCCTTTGTGGCAGAAATATTCTTAACCAGCATTTCAACGATTTCCTGAGAACTCTTTTCTTCAAATGCACGGCGAAGAATAATAACTCTCTTGAGATCTTCCGGATCCATGAGAAGTTCTTCTTTTCTTGTGCCTGACATCTTAACATCGATACATGGGAAGATGCGCTTATTGAAGAGCTTGCGGTCGAGATGCAATTCCATATTGCCAGTGCCCTTGAATTCTTCAAAGATAACTTCGTCCATCTTGGACCCGGTATCAATGAGGGCTGTAGCAATAACAGTAAGGCTTCCGCCGTGTTCTATCTTACGAGCTGCGCCAAGGAATTTCTTTGGCTTGTAGAGAGCAAACGGGTTTACACCACCGGAAAGTGTCTGACCAGCTGATGGCATTGAAATGTTGTAGGCTCTTGCAAGTCTTGTAATAGAGTCAAGAAGGATTACAACGTCTCTGCCAAGTTCAACGTGACGCTTTGCTTTTTCAAGCAGAAGCTCAGAAACCTTAATGTGGTTATTGATGTGTTCGTCGAAGGTTGAGGCAACTACTTCTGCATCAACAGAACGCATCATGTCGGTAACTTCTTCCGGCCGTTCATCAATGAGGAGAATCAGCATGAGAACTTCAGGATGGTTGCGGGTGATTGCGTTTGCAAGCTGCTTCAGAAGAACTGTTTTACCAGCCTTTGGTGGAGCAACAATCAAACCACGCTGACCTTTACCGATTGGGCAGACTAAATCGAATACACGGGTAGAAACATCTTCTTCACCGGTTTCAAGCTTAAATCTGTCTGTTGGGAAAACGGGAACGCCGTCTTCAAAATTAACACGGTCACGAAGTCTTTCAAGACTAACACCGTTTACAGCTTCAATCTTAAGAAGTGAATGATAGCTGTCATCATCCTTTGGCGGTCTTACCTGAGCTACAACAGTGTCGCCGCAAAGCAGGCCATAACGCTTAATCTGAGATGGGGAAACATAAACGTCGTCGTCATTCTGAACATAGCTTCTGGTTCTCAAAAAACCGTAACCGTCTGAAGTGATGTCAAGAACGCCTTCTGATAAAATAAGACCGTCCTGAGCATACTGTTCTGAAAGAATGCCGCGAATCAGTTCGCCCTTCTTCATTTTTTCACAGCCTTCGATACCGATGGCTTTTGCTACAGCTTTAAGATTCTTAACTGGTTCTTCACAAAGCTGCAAGTATGTAAATGTTGGATTCGGATTTTCCACTATATCTGTTCCTTTCGCGGATTACCGTTAGTAATTACTTTTTGGTTGGGGTTTTGGTTGATGAAATGATTGATTTTGAAAGCTGGTTGAACATCATGTCACCAAGACCAATCTTCATATCCTTGGCTCTTTCCTGGTCGAGCATATCAGAAAAGATTTCTTCTGCCTGGCCACCGTAAACCAAAGAATTTTTTTCATCAACAGTTTTTCTCATCTCTTTTAACATCTGATGCATGAATATGGATTCAAATTCAGAACAGGCGTTCTTCAGCTTAGCAAGCTCCTGCTTCTTCGATTCTGGCAAATCTTTAATCTTATCAGCAAGTAAAGAAGAACTAAGAGATGAAACTGTCATATATTAATACCCCAATTTTGTCTTAAGGTCTACTAATTTTTTATTATTTGGTTCAAGTGAAACGGCCTTAAGTATGTTTTCCTTGGCTTCAGAAATATGACCGGCCTTGGCCTGAGCTTCTGCCAGAGCTGCGAAAGCTTCTGCATCGCTATAGAACAGATCAAAAGAATAATGGTTGTCTATTTCGTCTGTATCATATTTGATAGCAAGCTTCAAGTTTTCAATAGCCTTGTCATAATCGCCATTAAAGAAATAGCATTTGCCAAGGTAATAATAAGCTTCAGCCATATCTGGCTTGGTTCTTATTATTCTTGAATATTTTTCAATAATCTTGTTGAATTGGCCCTTTGCCTGATCCGGGTTGCCGTTCTGAAGTTCCAGCATGCCCATGTAGTAGCATGCCATTGTCTGATGATCGTTTTCTGCAAGAACATTCTTGAAGGAAGCTTCAGCATTCTTAAGGTCGCCCTGTTCGAAATAAATCTTACCGATGAATGCATGGATTTCATACTGCTTCTTCATCTGATAGGCAGTTGTGAAGTTCTGCATAGCATTAGTATAGTCACCGAGCATCAGGTAGCTGCGGCCAAGGTCAAAATAGTTATTCTGAATATTGGGATTCAGTTCATGAGACTTAAGATAACAATCAAGAGCTTCCTGGATACGACCGAGTTTGAAAAGGACGTCGCCTTTTTTGTTAAATGCTTCAGCAAAGTTTGGATCACATTCGATTGCTTTATCGATAGCTTTTAAAGCTTCTGCGTTTTTACCCTGTAAACCAAGGGTAAGACAAGCTTCCATATACTGTTCTGCATCAAGAAATCTCTGTTCGTAATCGGCCATATAATTGAACCTCTTTGGGGAAAATTTACTCGCTTGTTTAAAAACTCAAGCCTCACCCAAGTACGTTATCATAATTTATGTGTGTTTTGCAATAGCTCAACAAAAAAAGAGCATATATTATTCATAGACTTTCTAAAAGCACAAACTTAGAGTGGTAAAGCACCAACACCCGTAAATCGTCCCCAACCCCCAACATTTCTATACAATTTCACTTTTTTATAATATACTAAGACTATTGAAACTACAGTGCTTTTTCTTTGGAGACCATATGAATAAGTTTTGGAGAATTACAGTCGGCATAATAATTGTTGTTTTTGCCGTCTTAGGGTATAAAGTCATCAGGTTCTTTTCTATAAAAAATATGTTTAAGGAATACAACCAGATTAAGGTTGATTCCCAGGTCTTTCGCCCTAAAGAAAAGATTCTGCCAGAACCAATAATGGACTTCTTCCCGTCAAAGAGGCCTGACCCGAGGGTCTTCGTTGATAATTATTATATGCATCCCGGAAACGCTGTTGATGATGAATATAATCAAAAGCTGGATGAAATCTTCAAAGATTATATACCAACAAATATTAACGAATTTGCAAGCAAGCTAGCTCCAAAATTCCTACAGGAAATAGGATATCTGAAGGTTGCAAGCCTGCCTTCCTTTGAAGAAGCAGAAAATTTCCCGAATATGCCTGACCTTGAAAAAATGGAAGAAATAATGTTCTTCTGGTGCTATCTGAGCCGTTATTTTGCTCAAAAGAATGACGAGGACAGTTCAATGCTTCTCGCTTATGCTCCAATCACCTATGCCAAGGATTTGGAAACAAAGTATGCTGACTGTGCCAGCATCGAAGCAAAAAGAGTTTCTACGAACATAGTAAGAGCTGCCTGCATGACTTTTATTTATATGACAGAGAAGACAAAGCCTAATTCCAGATATATAAGATTAATTGTGAATGATCTTTATACCCTTCTGGAAAATGAATATCCGCTATCACGCTGTGTTAAGTATAAGCAGTATGTTATTAATTCTGTTGCAGAGGCTAAGGCTAAAAAAGGTAACAAATTTGCCAGTATTATTCTGAGCAGTTCTGTAATGCAGAACGAATTTAAGAACTTCTTTGACGAACTTCTGAAATATATTGATGAACCATTGGAAAAGGTTGATAGTGATTTCAAAGTCTGGCAGACCAGAACCAAAAAGTATTTCCATGACCCGTTGGAAGAAATTAGCTTGTTTGATTATGAAAGATGGGCTTCGGTAATACTCTTGTCGAACCGTTTTCCAAATTATTATCAGCTAAAGGAAAACCAGGAAAGACATGTGAAGATGTTAAAGAATTGTATTAAGCGCCTGGCTTTATATAGCTACAAAGCAAGCCGTGGCCATGAACCTGATTCTGACGAAGAACTGGAAAAATGGCTTGGCCGTAAGCTTCCGTAAACAATAAAAAAAAAGACCAGCTTTTGCAGCCGGTCTTTTTTTATGCTTACATTAATTTCAGGTCGCCGTGAAGGGCACCTGCAGCGTTAATGGCTTCGAATATTGCAATCAGGTCCTTGGGTGTTGCACCTACTGCATTCAGTGCTGCTACCAGGTCATCAACTGTTGTTTCTCCCTGGACATCAACCATTGTAGCTGCTTTTTCATCCTTCTTGTTTCTATTGCCTGTGTCATTCGCGCCATCAACAGCTATCTTTATGCCATTGTGCGAAATTACTACTCTGCTGATTCTGACATTGTTACCAACAATTACTGTGCCTGTTCTTTCGTTTATTACTACACGGTTTGGTTCATCAACAGTCAGAGTGAGGTTGTCTATGTTTGCAGCGAAGCTTACTGGGTCATCTGACATGCTTTTGGGAACTGTTACTTCAATCTGACCAGGATTTACGACAGCAGCCCAGCCCACGCCATAACGGCGGTCGATAGCTTCCTTAACCTTACGTGTAAGGATTGCGTCCTTTTCCTGAAGAAGAATATCGAATTTGCCATTGCGGGCAAAACGGTCATTGATGCCACGTTCCATGATGGCACCGCCAGTGATGTAGCCTACAGTGAGGTGATTTCTCTGAACGCCACGGTTATTGCCTGCATTCCCGGTTGTGCTTTCAAAACCACCGATAGAAACAGCACCCTGAGCTACTGCATAGACCTGGCCGTCGCCGCCTTTCAATATTGTTGGAAGGAGCACGCCGCCTTGAAGGCTCTTGGCATCACCGATTGAGCTGATAGTGATATCAAAGCTTTCTCCTTCTTTGCCGTAGGATGGGAGCATACCAGTAACAATAACAGCAGCAGAATTCTTGGTGGTAATCTGGGATGCATTGACTTCCATGCCCAGATTCTGGAGAGCGCCACGCATCATTTCAATGTTCATCTCACTCTTGTCGCCGGTGCCATTGAGGCCTGTGACAAGACCATATCCGATAACCTGATATTCGCGTTCACCGCTTTTTCTGGAAATGTCTTTGATTCTGACTTCTGCGTCGGCTATCAGCTTTGTGGGAGCTGCCAGGACTAGCATAGCCAGAATCAGCATTGCTGAAATAAACTTGATTGATTTGTTTGCTTCCATACCAAAATTCTTTCTGCCAAATAATAATTTTCTTCTATATATATCGGCAGTTATCTAAAAAAGACTTAGCTTTAATTTTTTAGGAAGCAGAAACCCTGTTAGTAATCAGAGCCACTTAGCTTTCTATTGAAGGCTTTGCTGCTGGAAGTGTTGTCGCTATTTTCCTGCTTGTCTTTATATGAAGGACTGTAGGAGTTTGAATAGTAGGAATCGTCCCTGAAGCTTATGCCAACTTTTTCTTCAGGTGTTTTTTCTCTTCTATAAGTGCTTCTGTAGTTGTTTGCAGACTTTGAGGCTTCCCTGCTTGATGTCCGCCCTGCATTGTTTTTTTCTGCCTTAGGCTTTTCCTCTTTGGGCGCAGGTGAATATCCAAGCTCAACTATATAGGGGCAGTTGAAATATCCAGTTTTGGTTCTTAAGCTGCAGCCTCCGCCAACTTCGAATTTATCGAGTTCTCTTTCTCCATGAAGCTTGATTTCTCTTCTGGGGCCTGAACCATCTGGTGCAACTACGTCTATTGCATAAGAGTAAGAGGTCCCTCTTTTTCCGTGATGAACGTATTTATGTTTTTCTTTTACCTTGAATTCTTCTACTTTTATTTGGCTTTTGTCGAGCTTAACATTCAGGTATCTGAGAGTTGCCTGGGTTAATGCTGTATAGCCTAAGATTAACCAGACAAAACTAGCCAGAGTCACCATGACTGCATCGCTTTGAGCCCAATCAGTTTTTATGTTGATAGAAACCAGAAAACAATACGTAGCTATTGTCAGACATAGGGTTATCAGAGAGCCTAGTCCGAGTTTGACTGTATTCCCACTGACAAGGTCATATTGACTGGACATGAAAAACAGTGAGCCAATACCTAATATCATCCCTATGGCAAGGGTTACCTGATATATAGGAAGCATAGGCTTTTGTCTACGACGGCTGGATATTCTAGTGCTGTTATAATAATAACTCATTGGTTTCTCCAATCACTCTCTTTTGTAAACATAGATACTATCTAATTAAATTTTACCATAAAAAAGTCATAGTGCCTATTTTTCTGCAAAAAAAATGAATGAGCCTTCGGCTGTGAATGAATCGGCATCGCAGATTATGAATGATTTGCTTACGCAAATATGAATGAGCCTACGGCTATTTTTTTATATGCTTTGCTAAACAAGCTAATACTGAGGTTAAAAAAATCGGCCTGCCTGGCTGTTCTATCCGTCAATATCCTGTTATCCGTTGCTTTCCTCAATCTGACTTACTATCTTCCTCAAATCCGTCTCATTCAGGAATCCATTCGATGACCCGGCTTCCCCGATCTTGTATGACGCTGCTACTGTAGCGTAGAACAGGCTCTGATGCACATCATGGCTTTTTACATAAAAGTGCAGGAACGTCGAGAATAGCGTATCCCCGGCTCCTGATGTGGCTACCACGGGCCTTGTATATACAGCCGGAAAATCAGTGAAATTCTTTGTCTCTGCTTCAAAAAGAATTGCTCCCTGTTCCCCGCAGCCAACAACTATTATCTTATTGTGATAAAAAGAATATATTTCCCAGACAAAAGCTTTTATATCTTTGTCTTTGAGCCCTTCATCAGATAAAAACAATATGTCTGAATTCTTGAGAAAATCCCGGTTGTATGCATTGTATGGGTCGTCCAAGACGTGAACATCTGTCGCTATGGGCTTCTGTAAGCCTTTTGCCAGTTTCAGCAATGGCCTGTTGAAATTCGAATTACAGGCAATTATGAGGTCTGCATCATTTATAGCAGAAACAGCAGTGGAGAAATCGTAGGTGGCTTCCTGATAGTCTTTGAGGTCGCAGTATATTTCGCGCCTTCCGTCAGGTGCAGACAAAATAACAGACTGAGGGGTGGCAGCAAGTATCGGCTGAATGTGGGCTGTCGATAGCTCTTTTTCCGTTAGTTCATCAATGATGAGCTTGCCGTGCAGATCCTTTCCCACCATGGAACAGAAGCAGATGCTGTCGCCCAGTTTCCTCAGATTGTTAACAAGGTTGTAGCCGACGCCTGAAATGACCGATTTTACCTGATTGAATGGGTAGTCTATCGGAAAATAATCTAACGGGAAGCCCTTAATCGGGCAGGTAGTCTCAATATTTATCAGCCCTGAAACAAGTATTTTAGCCATATTATTTGAAAAAAGCGTCAAAAGCAGCATTCATAGCAATGCTCGAAATTGCGTAAACGATTGTAACTATTATCAGGGTTTTGTTGGATTCAATAAAAAAGTTGGATATTATTCTATTGCAAATTCCAAAGGAAATATAACAGGAAATCATACTTACAATGAATGATGTGATAAGTATTAATAATTTTAAAGTTGCTATGCTCATTGAAGGGCCTATTGAAGAAAAAACAACTATCATGATTTTTTGAAAAATTAGGCACAAAAAGCTGAATATTATTGCAAAACCAAAACTAGCTTTTAATGCTGAACCCATGTCGTTGCATTTGAAGCCAGGAATAACAAAAGACAAAATAATAAAAAGGACAGCGGTCAATAAAATCTTAAGCAAAAGACCTATCATTTTTTTCCTCTTCTAGGTTTATTTCAAAATCAAATCTATTATAGCATGGCTCCGTAGTTTTGCAACAAACAAGTGTTTGGAAAGCTCGAAGCTCGAAGCTCGAAGCAGGACAGTGAGCTATACCAAGCGAGTATAAGGCTAGTTTCAATAAGCTTTTGGCTATTGGCTGTTGGCTTTTGGCCGAGATAGCTGGAAGCGGGAAGCTTGAAGCTTGAAGTCGGAAGCTCGAAGCAGGAAGCAGTGATGCTATACCAAACGAGTATAAGGCTTGTTGCAATATTCAATGCATAATTTTTTGTTTCTGCTGCTTCGACCGACTCGGTGCTCTGCCCTGATTCACTATTAGGCTTGCCAGGAGGGTGATTTGAGAATTTCCTTTTATAAGAGCACTAGTGAACAAACTAGAGAACAAACCAGTGAACAAACTAGTGAACAAAGTGGCGATAAAAACAGATTTGATGCTATTTCTGATTGGGTTTGTTCTCTATTGTATTTTGGTGGGATACCCGAAGGTGGAAATTTAGAGAAGAGCTACGTTAACACCCATAATTTTGGCAACTATTTCCTTGGCGGTTCCAGCTTTAACAAGTGCTTTGGCTTTTTTAAGGTTTTCTTTGAGATTCTTTGCTTGTTCTTCTTTCTTGCCTTCTTTCTTGCCTTCTTTTTTGCCTTTGGTTAATAATTCAGCTTTCATATCTTCCCATGCTTTGCACATATTGGTCTTCTCCTTTTTGGTATCAATATCAAGCTCTATATTTGTCATATCTTTGATAACCATTGCGGCTTGCGTATCTATGGCTTTATATCTTTTGTTGTTAGCAATAAGTTTATTCAGATTTGACTTGTTGGTTGAATGCTTTATTGCTTTCATGACTTCGCGCAGATTAGTTGATAGCTTGTCAAGTTTCTTATCAGATAGCTGCGGACTTACAAAATAAATCTTATAGTCTTGAACATATTTTGCCAAAGATTTGTCTGGCACTTTTAACATTTCTTTGAGAGATTTTGGACCATACCACGGCTTTGTTCCAAAATATACTGTTAAAGTAATAACAGGTATCAACTTGGTGTCAGATATTAGACCGGATAAAAACTCTATTTCATTTTTACCCTTATTTTTTTGAGACAATTCTTCAACTTGATTAGCATACTGAATAGCGTCATATAACATATTGCGGATAGGCATAGCCATATGAACATCACTTTGATTTTCTATACCCAATATGGCATATGCCATGTCAGAGGTTCTTTTTACTACAAGCTTTTTTAACACATCTCTATATTTTTGAACAGCTTTTGATTCCTTGCCGTTGAAAGGTATAACAAGGCTAGTTGTATCTAATGGTTGTAGATCTTCTGGTTTGATGATTGCTTTGCCATCGTAAACCAGCAGATTAAAAGCATCTGCAAATATTTCATTCTTTTGCATTAATTTTTTTGTTGAAGAGTCTTTTTTACCCATAAATATACCTTCTTACTAAATTCTAATTTCTTTTTGTAAAAATAGCAAGGTTTTGAAGAAAGGTATAATT
>JAZUDR010000191.1:0-4747 GCA_045639725.1 Candidatus Avigastranaerophilus sp.
GAACTGCTTACGCTGGCAAAAACATCGCGGATATCGGCTCTAGGAGGAACCCCTGCAGTCCAGATTCTGTAACCGGCATTCGGTATGCTGAGTGGTCTGCTGGCATTCAAAACACCTGTAGCGCCATACCCATAAAGCATAAATACAACAGCCACAATAACAGGATTAAATATATGCCTTCCATGACCGCCAAAAGCGGCTATGCTGATAAAATAGCAAACTAACAACACAAAAGGAATTATCCAAAGAGGCATTGCCAATGGAATAAACAATGGGAACAAAAGAAAAATCATCCATCCGAAAGGCTTATCAACACCTTCTTCGTCTTCGGCTTTCTGGAAAAGTATTCGGATAACCCACATTATTCCAC
Source organism: Candidatus Avigastranaerophilus sp. (assembly GCA_045639725.1). Taxonomy (GTDB): domain Bacteria; phylum Muiribacteriota; class Ozemobacteria; order Ozemobacterales; family Ozemobacteraceae; genus RUG334. Next base: position 371 of record JAZUDR010000191.1, read on the forward strand.
CGGTAACCCAGCTTGTTATAGCTCCCACAGCAAATTTCAAGCCATAAAGACCTATTACTTGGAAATACAGAAGAAACAGAAAAACAGCCAGGCAGTAACCAGCTGTTCCAAACTCGCTATTTTTCCTTATTTTCACTGTATTTTCCATGGCAACATTTTAACGTAATAAATAAAAACTTTCAACCCTCGCCCATCAAGACTAATCAATAGTCCTAATTATCAGAACCTTCACACACTTGCAAAGTCGCCTAAGGTGTGATACACTTCAACGACTAAAAAGAAGAGGAGAGTAAATTCATGTTTTGTCCAGTATGCAAAGGCGAATTTAGAGAAGGCTTTACTCATTGCGATAACTGCAATGTTGACTTAGTAGAAGATCTTAACAACATCACTGCCAAAATCGACGGTGAATTCATGCTCTGCCCACAGTGCCACGAAGAATTCCACGGCGAAGAAATCGGTTGTCCGAATTGTGGTGTTAAGCTAGTTAGAGCCGTCCTCAATAAGGATGACGAATATGTATATCTTGAAGAACCCACCTTTGAACAGGTTGATGCCACTAGAGAATTCAACAATATGTGGAGACACTATTGTGATATCAACCCAGCAGAAGCTGTTACTGTTCTGGAATCAATGGACGGTGCTATGCTGAAAAAGGTAATGGACCTTCTCGACAGCAATGAAATCAATTTCATGTTTGTAGAACCAAACGAAGCCGCCAGCACACTTGGTAGCATTTTTGGCTGCAACAATCCTCTTGAACGTCAGTTCCCTAAGATTGTAGTCAGAAGAGAAGACGAAGAAAAAGCACTTTCTATCGTAGCTAACAGTTCTGAACTTGGATTGTTCGAAGTTCCGGAAGAACTTATGGGTTCTGACGAAGACGAAGAATACGACGACGACGAAAACGAATGATTCAAGTAAGATCCCTGTGTAAAAGAGAAAGATTTGCATTTCCGTTAGCCTTTTCTGCGCTTTTGGGAATAATTCTTTCTCTTGTCTTGATTTTTACCGAGAAATTAGTCGCAGGGGCTCCCTTACTGTTATTATGCCTTTATGTCTTAAAACTAGCTATTGGCTGGTTCTTTAATCTTGAACGCCACTTTGAATTCGACTCAGAAAGTGGAGTAGTTAATCAGATAACAAAAGAAAATAAAAAAGTCACTACTGTACAAATTGCCAACAGTAGTGATATCCAGACCTTTGCTGTTGCTGGAATCAGAAACTGGGCAAGACACGGTCACTGGTGGACCTATCATGTCTTGATGATTTTAAAAGATGGCAAGATATATAACATCACGAACCCAGCCGGTGACAAAAAGCATCATGAAGTAAAGAAAAAAGCCCAGGAATTTGCTCAAAGCATGGGTTGTGAATGCTTCGACTCTGTTCATGAACAGGCATTGGAAATAAAGAAGCTCCCAGGTCATGTTGAAGTAAGCAACCGTCCCTGGGAGTTCAAAGATACTTTCAGATTTCAAGGTCGCGACATACTTTATGCCGTTTCCTTTTTTATAGCTATTCTTCTTTTTATAGTAGCTATGACAATCAGTCTCTCATAAATCAGAGTTCACTGTAACCGAATATAGCGTCAGCCATTTCGCCAGTGCTACCGTCTTCACGTTCAAAGCTTCCGCTGAGAACTATAGAGTTGCCATTAACATTTTCGTCAACTTCAGTCGCATTAAGATAGAGAGCCTTGATTCCCATATCGCCAAGAGTGCTGAATTCATTTTCAGACATTTTACCATCACCGTTCAAATCACGGTAAAGCTTCAGATTCTTATAAATAGAGTCTTTGCTGTCGATTTTTCCATCGTTGTTGCTATCATATTTTGCAAGTTCAGCGAAGCCGTCTTTAGCACCGTTCTGGTCGCCGAAAAGTTCAGAACCGTCATCTATTCTATTGTTGCCATTTTTATCGTATACAAGCATTGCAGTATCGCCGGCAACCCAGGCAGTGCTGTCCATCATTCCATCGGCATTAATATCGAAGTTAGCGCCTTTGCCAGCTTCTGTAAGGTTTATCCCTTCGCCGGAAAGGTCAAGAACGATTGGGTCGCAGCCCTGAAGCTTGAGTTCCTGCAAACGCTGATAGGAAGAGCTTGCTTTATTAACTGCACTTGAAGTAGTTGAAGCAGATGCTCTTACGGAGGTTGAGGAAGCATTCACAGAAGTTGAAGAGCTCTTTATGGAAGCACTGGCAGAAGAGTTCTGGTTAGCAGCAGCATTCTTAACAGTGGCTCTTAATCTAGTTGCTGAAGCAGTAACGCTAACACTGTTAGAAGAGAAAGCGTCTACCAACTGGGCCTTTCTCAATGCTTCTGCTTCACTCTTGTTGGTTGGAGTATATGGTTTATTTGAAGCTTCTTTCTTAGAAGAGCTCTTCTTTGTAGATTCAGACTTATAACCAAAGAAGCTTGCAAGCGCATCAGTAAAAGAGTTAGCTATGGATTTGGAATCTGATGCTTCAGCATTTTCTTCGTTGTTGAAGCTCATTGTAATCTTGTAGGAAGAATATTTTACTGTTACGCCAGCTAATGCGCCTTTTGTAACCTTCATTTCCTTAGAAGACTGCTGAATTGATACAGAAGCGCTGCCATTGAGGTTCATGTTAGCAACTTCTTCTTCAGTTGGAGTATCAGAGAACTGTTTTGAAGCTTCACCGAACATATCTGTGAAGCTGCTTTTCAGTTGTTTGTATTCATCTTCATTGCGACTAACCATTCTGAGAAGCTTGTCTGCTGCATCGGTAATCTTTTGCTGAGTTTCAGAGCTTGAGAAAGCCTTATTGGATTTTACAGTGAGACTTATGTTAAGACTTGAAGCTTTGCTTTGCTTGAATTCTGCTATAACACCTTTTAAAGCAGTCTGTGGGGAAAGCTGAAGTTCGTCGGCTATACTGCCCTTTTTATTTGCTTTGGCTGATTCTGAAACTGCACCTGCTCCAGTAGTATTGCTGGTAGCAACCATTGTGCTTGAGTATTTTGCTGCGTAGCTATTATAGGTTGATGAAAGTACAGACATGTTAGTAACTCCTCCTTGAGTTTGTCGCATCCTTAACGGAGAACCCCGTCCCAAACTTCCATGTTCAGGAATAAAAAATTCTCCTAATATCTATATCGGCTTTAGTGGCAAAAAAGTTTATAGTAAAATCAAAAAAAGTTTAAAAATTTTTTCTATGATTAAAATGTGATATACTTTCGTCATCATGAAAACTTCTTTTTCAAAAATAATTACATCACTTCTATTTATATGTACATACTTCTATGCCTTAAGCATTAATTCAGGCTCTTTCCTAGGTTCTGGGAAAGAACCGGACCCTGACGAAAAAGTCCAGACATTCACTTTGAAAGAAATCCAACTGGTCATGCCGGAAGCAACCAGTTTTACCAGTCCAACCCCAGACCGTGCAATAGCAAGCAATGTAAGCGGCTATACAACTGGTCAGGTTTTGCATACAATGCCTGATTGCAAAGACATCAGAGGCTTTGCCGGGCCAATACCAATGCTCATAGCAATCGATGAAAACGAAAAGGTAGCAAGCATTGCAATCTTAGAAAATCAGGAAACTCCAGCTTTCATTAATAGAGTCATTTCAACTGGCATCTTAGAGAAATGGACTGGGAAAAATGCCAGTGATGCTATTGCTGTCGAAGTAGACGCAGTAACTGGAGCAACCTACAGTAGCTCTGCCATAATAAAATCTGTCAGAACAAAGCTTGCCAAGCATGCTGCTATTGCCTTGAAAGAAAGCGAAGAAAATACAAAACAGACATTAATAGAATTAACAGCCTGGCTGTTCTTAATCTTTTCTATATTCTGCTATCATCCAAAATCACCAATGATAAAATACCGTAAGACTTTCCTAGTAATAGCAGTTCTCCTGCCAGGAATTCTACTCGGAAGGTTCTTCTCTCTCGGTCTTATCAGAGGTTGGGCAATAGACGGCATACCCTATTCTACTCAGCTTTACATGACTGTTGTAATGGCTCTTGCCATATTCTTGCCCATGTTTTTAGAAAGAAGCTACTATTGCACCTGGTATTGTCCATTCGGCGCTGCTCAAGAGCTTTTGGTCCACCTCCCGAATAAGAAAATCACTCCAGGTCCAAAGCTTAGCAAAGCGCTTCATTGGATCAGACCTATACTGGTATTAACTATTGTCAGCTTGATTGTTGCCGGTGCAAAGATTGATGTTTACCAATTCGAACCATTCTCAGTATTCCTGTTTAAATCTGCATCAACAATAACATTAACTTTGGCAATTGTAATACTGTTATTGTCTATATTCATCCGCAAGCCTTGGTGCACTTACTGCTGCCCGACAGGAGCTTTCCTGGAAGCCAACAGGCATATATCACAGTTTGGGCCGAG
>JAZUDR010000192.1:0-11791 GCA_045639725.1 Candidatus Avigastranaerophilus sp.
CTTGCTCTTATTACTGCTAAGCTTTTGGCAAAGGTTGAACAGGGTGGAATCGGTAACAATGATGTTAATACTGTTGAAAAGCTCACTGTAGAATTTGCAGATGAATTGGCTCTCCTCGGTGTAAAGGTTACTTCCCTTGAAGATGATATGCAGGTTCTTAAGGATGATGTAGCCGGTCTCAAGACTGATATGAACACAATCAAGTCTTCTTTTACTAATGGTAGAATTGAAAGAGTAAAGCTTTCTGGTGAAATGCTTGTAAGACACACCAGCATCGATGAAAAAGAATTAGGCAGAGATGTTCGCACAGGTACAAAGCTTCGCTTAAGAATGGATGCCCAGGTTGCTGAAAATGTTAAGGCTGTTGCTCGCTGGAATGTTGTTAACAATAATCATGACCAGTCTGTAGCTGGCATGCCAGGCGCAGCATGGAACGGAAGCAATCATGCTACTTCTGAAGTTGATACTGCATATTTGCAGATTAATGATATGTTTGGCTTTGGCGGCGATTTCACATTTGGTCGCAGATTTTTGAGCCATGGTCATGGTCTTGTTATTAACAATTTCCATGATGCAGTAACCTATAACAAAACAAGCGGCGATGTTGAATTGTCCTTCAATTTGATTTTTGATGACAGTATGGGTGGTTCAACATACAATAAATGGAATATCAATGCTGACACAAAGTTCCGTGGACATGATTTATATTTAGGTTTGTATTATAGCTCTGTTGCTAAGGCTGCCTTAGTTGATAGCTATGCTGCTATAGATCCAACTTATTTTGATAATCTGCATGATAATTCAGGGATTACAGAAATCGAATTTGGTGCTAAGGGTGATCTTGGAAACAATGGTTACTGGTCTTATGACTTAGGTGCTGTTTACCAGATTAATAAGAATTTTGCTCAAAAAGATGAAGATCCAACACAGTATAAAGACGAAAAGGGCTGGATGCTTCACGGCGCAATCAATTGGGATAGCAAAGAACAGTGGGCTATGAAGGTTGCTTACACAATGGTTGAAGAAGAAACCTACATGAGAGATATTTCTTTTGATGAACGTTATAATGACGGTATTGAAAGTCCACTTGAAGATATTATGCGTGGTGGAAATTTCGATAATAATTATGCGTTTGGTGATATGGCCAACAGTTACATTATAACCAATATTCAGGATGTTAAGGTTCAGCTTGAATACAGACCAAGCAAGACCAGCAAGCATTATTTCAGACTGGCCTACGATATGGTTAAGAACAAGAATAATGATTATGCAAGCAATTACTTCTATGGTGGTGATGATGCTAGCGATAAGGCTGATGTTATCAATGCTGAATATCGCTATAGAATTGCAGAAAATACCAGAATCAGACTTGGTTATACCGATTTCAAATTTGGTAGCGGTAAAGATGTAAATCAGACCGTAGCTGATGGCACTCCAAACATTCATCGCAGAGATTACGGAATGTTCTGGGCTGAAATTTACAGCCGCTTCTAATTTTTAAAAGAATAAAAGCTCTAGTTTTACTAGAGCTTTTATTCTTTTAGAAATCAATGAATGAGCCTTCGGCTATGAATGAATTGGCTTTGCCGATTATGAATGATTTGCTTCGCAAATATGAATGAGGCTACGCCTATCGTATTAGGGCGCTTCGCTAAGAGGGAGACAGGGCGCTACGCTGAAAGGGCGCGCTATCGCGCTAAGAGGGGATTGTTTTGATTTCTACTGCTTCGATCGGCTCTGTGCCCGCTCTTTAATGCATTGTGAATTAGTGGTCTCCTCACTTTACAAGCATAGTGTAAATAAGGTAAAATGTAGGGCAAAATCTTGCTATTTCGAGGGTTATCTATGTCTTATAAAGGTCGTTTGTTTATGACCTTAGTATTGTGCGGAATGCTGCTTTATAGCGGTTCTGCCTATGCTTCCAAGACCACTGATCTTATGTCGAGTGCTTTAAAACAGCGCTCCAGTGGTAATATAAACGCTGCTATAACAAGCTTTAAACAGGCTGTTGATGGGGCTCCTACAATTCTTCAAAGAAATCTGGCTCTTTTCATGCTAGGTGATTGCCAGATGGAAGTCAGTAAATATTCTGATGCTGTGACTACTTTTACTGAGCTTTCTCAGAAGGGTACAACGGCCGATGAACGTGCAGAAGCTCTGTATAAGCTTATGGAAGCAAATTCAAATCTTGGTAACTCCGATAAAGTGAAAGAAGCTTACGGCGAATTAAAGAAAAAATATAGCCGCAGTGCCTATTTCGAAATAGCAAAGGCATTTATGCAGGCTGAAGACATTATGGATTCTGAATACACTGGTCCTATTGTTGTTGATGAACCCAAAACCAATTCAGAATTAAATGCTGATAGCAAGAAAACAACAGTGGCTGCTAAGCCTGCAAATAATGCAAAAACAGCAGTTTCCCCAAAGACCTCTGAAAATAAGCAGGAAACAGTAGCAAAGACTCAGAAATCAAAGCCTGCTAAGCAGAATGTAGCACCAAAGAGTCAGAAGATTGCTGCTAATAGCAAACCTACTGGTAAAAAGCTTGATGCTCAGACAACTGCCATATTGGAAGAAATTTTATATATTGAACCTCTTTCTGATGCTCAGAGAGATGAACTGGTAAGCAAGATTCTTGGTTATCAGGATAAATTAAAGGATGGAGAAAAAGGCACCGGTAAAGATAAGGTTTTATTTGAATTAGCTGGTGCTACAGCTAAGTTTGGTGAACTTTTGGAAGCTTGCAAAACCTATGATAAGATTTTGAGCTATCATCCTGCTTCATCATTGGCTGAACAGGCTTATTATCAAGCTATTAGATTAAGAGCTATGTTAGGTGTTCATCAGACTGTTGTAGAATGGGCAAGAGCCTTCAATATCACTTTCCCAAATTCTGCATATAAGAAGCAGGTTGCCGCATTGGTTGCATATTCTCAGGCCGGTGGCAAGGTGCAGATGAATCCTACTGGAAAAGTCGCTGCAAAAACTGGTTCTGCAACAGCTTCCGCAAAATCCTCCAAAAAATCTGGTGAAAACCAGGGAGCTGTGGCAGGAGATATAGATTCTGTGAATGCCGCCTTGAAAGCCTCTACCATGTATCAAAGTGCTGTAAACAAAATGAATGATGGTAATTACCAGTCGGCTCTGGGTGATTTAAAGGTTTTAGCAGGGACGTTCCCTGGTTCCTCTCAGCTCTGGTGGGATACAACACTTGTTTATGTCCAGCTTGAAGAGTTTAGATCAGCAGATAAAACCATACGTAAAATGCTTCAGTTAGATCCTGAAAATTCTGATGCAAATTCTTTATTGGGATACATCCAATATAGACTTGAAAACTACGAAGAAGCTGCCAGCGCTTATGAAAATGCTGGTGAAGCCGAAGGAGAGGGAGTTACTTTCTTTGATGCAAAGTCTGCCTCTGAACGTATGAAAAAGAATGCAGGCCATTAAGAAGGTTATTAATATATGAGCTCCAATAAATCGGATGAATTACTAAGCACAACAGAAATTGCAAAACTGGCAGAAAAACCAAAGACACTTATTCCTCTGTGGGAATTTATACTAGCTGGCATTATAGCTATTATTTTCTCTGTATTTTTCTATTTCGGATTTTTTAATACCCTTGAAAATGCTTCTATAGATTTTCGTTTTAAGCAGAGAGGCGAATTGCCGAGCAGCAAGGATATTGTCTTAGTCAGCATTACAGATGATTGTATTGAAAGTCTTGGCAGTTGGCCATGGCCAAGAGCAATGCACGCTAAGCTTCTTGATATCATGAAAAGCGCTGGTGCAAAGCTTGCTGCTTTCGATATTATGTTTACCGAAGATTCTGGCAATGGTCATGAAGATGATGTGACCTTTGCAAATAGCATAAAGAATTTTGGTAAGGTTGTTCTTCCTCAGATGGTAACCAAGAAGACTGTTCTTGATCCTGAAACCATGGATATGAAGGAAGTAATGACCTTGGAAAGACCTTGCGAGACTATTTTGGAAGGTCATCCATACGAAGGATTTATTGACCTTGAATATAAGCTTCTTAATCCTGACGGTGTAATGAGAAAGCTTATGTTTACAAAGCCTATCGGTGATACTTATAGCTACATATTTGGCTTATCCGCTGCTTGTGCTTATCTTGGCGTAGAACCTGATGAAACCAAATATGGCATGAAATTGGGCAATGACAGAATACTGCCTTATTACAAATGCTATGAACCAGAAGCAGGACATTCAATGAGCTCATACCTTCTTAATTATGCAGGTGGTAATGCTCATTTTGATGAAATACGCTACTGTGACGTAATCAATGAAAAATTCCCACAGGGCTTCTTCCGTAACAGACTGGTTCTTATTGGCACAACAGCAAAGGGAACTAGCCCGGAAGATGTTAAATTCTGTCCTTTCGGAGCAGTGGCTGGTGTTGAAATCCATGCAAACCTCCTTCACAACATCTTGAATCGCAGATTTCTGCAACGCTCTTCGGTTACTAATACCATTCTTCTGATTTTTGTTTTTGCTATCTGGATTGCTTACCTGCTTTGGAAAAACCGTTCTTTTTCTGGAAATATATTCTGTCTTGGCCTGGCTGTTGTCTGGGCTTGCGTAAGCTTGATAGCTTTCAGATTGGATGTGGTTCTTGAAATTATGCCAATTGTAATCATGATTCCTGTTCAATGGGCTATTACAAGACTTGTTCAGCAGTTTATCTCATTGTCAGAAAAGAATTATGAACTGGCAAAGAAGGTTCGCGAATTAGCTATTATAAATGAAGTCAGTAAGGCCGTCAGCTTCATGGGCGACTTAGGCAAGACTCTTGATGCTGTTCTTAGCCGTGGCGTTGAAGCTCTTGGGGCAGAACGTGGTTCTTTGTTCATGCTGGATGATAAATACGAAGACCTCGTAGAACGTTCTGTAACATATGGTATTGAAGGCGAAGTTGTTTACAATGAAGCTTTGATGGAATCTTTCAAGAGTGGTAAGGGTATTGCCGGTGAAGTTTTCAATACAGGTAAGGCTAAGCTGGTTACCAATATCAGAAAAGAAAAAGGTTTCGAAAACAAAGAAGGCGAAAATAACAGCGATATCAAATCAATGATTTGTGTTCCGCTTATGGTTAGAGAAGACGCCATAGGTGTCATGAACATTGTTAACAAGCAGTCCGGCCGTTTTAACAATGATGATCTACAGATTGCTCTGACAATGGCTAATCAGGCCGCTGTTGTTATTGAAAAGGCACGATTATATAATCTTGCTACAGTCGACGGTTTGACCGGCCTTGTTGTAAGACGCCATTTCCAGTCTAAGATGGAAGAAGAATTCCGTCGTGCTAAGCGTTATAACAAGCCACTTTCTTACCTCATGACAGATATTGACCACTTCAAGAAATTCAATGATACCTATGGTCATCAGACAGGTGACGCTGTTCTTCGCGAAGTTGCACAGATTGTTAGAAAATCAGTTCGCGACACAGACATTGCAGCCCGTTACGGTGGTGAAGAATTCTGTGTAATCCTGCCAGAAACAGAACCGGAAGGAGCAAGGCAGTTTGCTGAACGTCTGCGCCAGAGCGTAGAATCAGCAACCTTCAGAGGCGCTCAGGGTGAAGAATTGAAGGTTACAATCAGTGTTGGCGTTTCCTGTATTCCATTCACTAATCCTGAAAATGCGGCAGAAATGATTAAGCTGGCCGACGATTCGCTTTATGTCTGCAAACGCAACGGCCGCAACCGTGTTGAACTTGCTCAGCCAGGTGTAGTAGTAGACACTTCTGTCCCGATTCCAAGAACCTGATTAAAGGTCTATTTATTCGCATAATAGAGGAGCTAGGAGAATATCAATGAAGAAATTTGCAGCAATATTAGTATTAATATTAACTGTTGGCATTATTGCCGTAACCTTGTGCAATCATCCGAATTTATCTAATAGTGGTAATTCCACACCAGTTGTTGCACAGCAGCAGGGTATTCTGCCTGGCGGTTGTGTTGTTGATGACCCAGCCAAACTGCAGACAAAATCAAATATGCTTTTATTAGGCCATATTCTAGGCATTGCTTATATTGTATTCGGATTGATTCTGGCTATTGGCAGTTTAAAAGAAAAGAAACAGCTCCATAGCGATGAAGAATATGCTGCAAAACAGGAAGAGCTTACCCAGGCTCAGGCAAAGCTTGAAGAGGGCAATAAGCTTCTTGAAGAACTGAAGAGCAGTGTAGAAGCAAATAAGACTAATCTTGAAAAGCTTGAAGCAGAAAATAAAGCTGCAATAGATGCAAAAGAAGCTGAAATCACAAAGGCTAAGGCTGAAACAGAAGCCATGACCAGCCGTGCCGAAAATCTTGAAAAGGATAATAAGGGTGTTAAGCGCGAAGTTGATAAGCTTAATTCCCAGTTGAACGCTTCTCAGAAGGATATAGACGAATTCAAGGCTCAGATTCTTGAGCTAAAGAAGCAGTTGGAAGCCCAGAATGAAGAACTTAAGGCAGCAGCAGCCAATGTTAAAGGTGGTAAGGAAGCCATTCCACCGGCTGCATACCAGATTCTCTATTTGCTACAGAAAGAAGGCCGTCTGATAGACCTTCTTAACGAAGATGTTTCTTCTACTGATGACGAAACTCTTGGTGGCGCAGTAAGACCTGTTCTTGAAGGCTGTGCAAAGCTGCTTAAGGACCGTCTTATCGTTGAACCTGTTCTGAATGACGAAGAAGGCAGCGTAGTAACCGTTGAAGATGCAGACCCGGAAACAATCAAGCTTTCTGGCAATGTTCCCGCTTCCGGTCCATACAAGGGTGAACTTATTCATCATGGCTGGCGCTTGAAGGAATGTAACCTTCCTGAATTGGTAGATGGCTGGAAAGGCAATGTTATAGCCCCTGCAGAAATAGAAATTTGATTATACCAGAGTCCTTTTGCCACAACGGGGGGATCTCTATGTTACAAAATCTCTCAGTGATACGGCTTTTGGGTTATGAACACATCTCTAGTGGAATCGAATAATCACATTTTGTATTTCGTATATATAAAGGTGTTTCATTGATGACAATAAAGTATTATAATGCAATAGAACTGTCTATGAAGGAGTTGGCATTATGATGAAAAAGGTAATAGTAGCTGTTTTTATTATGTTGGGAATAGCTTGCCTGCAAGCTAAGGCTGAAAAGTTTGATTATGATGCTTTTAATAAACGTTTGGCCAAAGACCACTGTTTGGACTATGTTCGCGATGGTGAAAAAGAGTATAACAGAGGTTCGTATAATTCAGCTATTTCTAAATTTGAAGCGGCTCAGAGAGAAAATGATAGATATAATGGCGAATTTTATTCAAATAACGAACTGAAAAAGAAGATAGATGATTGCTATTATGCAATCAGAAACGGTAAAACACGTGAACAGATGGCTGATGACACTGCTACGAAAATTGTAGACCGTATTTTTGGCGGTGGCAGAAAAAAGGATAACAATACCAAGACTCAATCTCAGACAAATGTAACAAATAACAGCAAAGAAGCTGAAATGGTATCAGTAGAGTATATGGGTAATAATTATATGGCTTATAGCTCTAATAAATACTGTAAGGTTGCAAAAGTTACTGCTACAAAGGATAAAACTGTCGTTGAATTTGATTATTATACTCCTTCAAATACAGACGCAAACCATTACATCAGAATAAGAAAAGATACTTTTCTGAAGGACAGAAAAACAAATAATAAATTATATTTAGCAGGAGTGGATGGAATAACAATTAATCCTGAAAAAAAGCAACTTGCAGCCGGTGAAATGCATACTTTCCGTCTTATTTTTGGCCCTGTATCTGAAGGCTGTGAAGAAATTGACGTTGTTGAACCAGATGGAAACTGGGGCTTCTTCCGCATCAAGTGTCTTGTAAAAGCAGAGTAAAAAATATAATTACAATTCTGTATTACTGATAAGATAATGTGAAAACACGTTCTGACAAAAGTTGGAACGTGTTTTTGTTTTAAAGTAGTTTGATGATTTTTCGTTTTTGCGTTATTGTAAAATAAATAAAAAAATAAGGAAATTTTTTATGAATTTTTATAAGACAGTGCTTATGGCTATTGTAATAGTAGCAATGAGTGCTGGTGGAGTATTAGCTATGCAGAAATTTACCCCTGAATTAATGAATCAGCTTGGTCGTGTAAGCGAACCAAAAGTAAGTCCAGATGGTAAGAAGGTGTTGTTTGGTGTTGCTACACCAGACATTAAAGAAAACAAAAGCAATTCTGACCTTTGGTTGATGGATATTGATGGCAAAAACGCCCGTCAGTTAACAACTTTACCTACAAGTGTCAGCAATGGCGTGTGGATGGCTGGTGGCAGCAAGATTGCCTATGTCTGTGCGGATGCAGACAAAATTCAGCAGGTATGGGTAATGAATGCTGATGGCACTGATGCAAGGTGTGTCAGCAAGATGAAGAAGGATGTCGAAGGCTTTGTTCTGAGTCCTGATGAAAAGAAAATCGTTATTATTTCCACTGTTAAGTATCGCGAAACAACTCAGGATTTATATCCAGACCTTGATAAGACTGACGGCCGCATTATTGATGACCTGATGTATCGACACTGGAACGAATGGACAAAAGAAATACCTCATCCTTTCCTAGCAGACTTTGATGGCAATACCTGCACTAATGTTAAAGACGTTTTGGAAGGAACCCAGTTTGAATCCCCCATGCGTCCTATGGGCGGCGTAGAACAGATTACCTGGATGCCAGACAGCAAGAGCTTTATTTATGTGTGCCGCAAAAAGACTGGCAAGGACTACGCTGTGTCAACCAACAGCAACCTTTTCAAATACACCATTGAAACAGGCTCTACAGAAAATCTCACAGAAGGCATGATGGGCTATGATAACAGACCTGTTGTGGCTCCAAAGAGCAATAAGATAGCTTTTTTATCAATGGAACACGATGGTTATGAATCTGACAAGAACCGCATTTTCGTGATGGATGCTGATGGCAGCAATAAAGTTGATTTAACCGCTGACTGGGATTATAGCAGCGATGAAATTGCCTGGTCTCCAGACGAAAAGTATATATATTTCATTGGCGCATATCTTGGCACTATGCCAATCCACAGAATCAATGTGGATACCAGAAAGGTAGAACTTGTTGCTGGCGGCCAGTGCGACTACAGCGGTCTTACTCTGGCTGGTGAAGGCCATGTCATTGCATGTCGTCACTCAATGCTTGAACCAGATGAAGTATGGAGCATAAAAGCAGGTAAGGAACCTGAACGTCTTTCTGCTATAACTGATCCTATTATGACCACTCTTGGCAATGTAACCTGCCACAAGGAAATCATCAAAACCACTGATGGCAAGGATATGACTACCTGGGTGCTTCTGCCACCAGACTTTGATTCTAATAAGAAATATCCTTCACTGCTATTCTGTGAAGGCGGTCCTCAGTCTCCTGTAAGTCAGTTCTGGAGCTATCGTTGGAACCTTCGCATTATGGCTGAAAACGGTTATGTTGTAATCGCTCCAAACCGTAGAGGCTTGCCTGGCTTTGGCACTGAATGGAACGCAGAAATTTCTGGTGATTATAGCGGACAGTGCATGAAGGACTATCTCAGCGCTGTAGACTATATGAAGGAAAAGCCTTATATTGATGGCAAACGCATGGGCGCAGTTGGCGCAAGCTTCGGTGGTTTCTCTGTTTATTGGCTGGCTGGTAATCACAACAAGCGTTTTGCTTGTTTCCTGGCTCATGCTGGTATTTTTGACCTTCGTGCTCAATACTGCGAAACCGAAGAAATGTGGTTTGCAAACTGGGACCTTGGCGGTGCTCCATGGGATTTTGATAATGCTACCGCTATGCGAACCTATCGTGAAGCAGACCCGAAGAACTATGTTCAGAACTGGGATACTCCAATAATGGTGGTAACAGGCGAAAACGATTTCCGCATTAGTTACACTCAGACAATGCAGGCCTTCAATGCCGCTAAGATGCGCGGTGTTCCCACACGCATGGTGCTTTTCCCAAGTGAATGTCACTGGGTAACTAAGCCTCAGAACAGCATTCTTTGGCAGCGTGAATTCTTCCGCTGGCTCGACCAGTGGCTGAAAAAATAATATAATGTCGTTTCGCTGAAAGGGCGCCTTTCGGCCTGAGAGGGGCCCTGCTTCTGGCTTCGAGCTTTAGGCTTATAGCTTCCAGCAGTCTGCTATATTTTAGCCATTTGTCCAACTGTAAAGCTATAGTTGGTAGTGTTGAATCAACAGAAGGAGTGTTACATGACCGAAACTTCTAATTTTGTTTATGCTATTGAACATAAAGAGGCGACTCCTTTCAAGCTTCCTGCAGTGGCAAGTATAATTGATTGTTTGCTAATGATAGAGAAAATATATATAATTATAGAAAATAGCAGAGGCTGCATATGAATATCTTTCCTGTAAGATGCAAAGGCGATGAGGTTTTGAAATATATTTTCCCTTCTAAGCAAGAAGGGGTGCAGCGTGCTATAGAAAAAGCCAGAGAAATACTAGGTATTAATTGTTTAATTGTTTTTGGCAGTGCTGTTACATATGATTGCGGAATAGGCAGTGATATTGATTTTGCTGTTGATGCTCCGGAAATTACAGACGAAGAAGACTTTTTGAAGCTAATAAAGCCTTTGCGAAAGGTTATTGGTGGTAAAGCAGATTTTTTGCATTTGAATTCTATAAAAAACGATATTTTAATAAATGAAATCACAGAAAAAGGCGTGAAGGTATATGAAAGCAGGATTCAGTGACTTAATTAATATATCTGAGTGTGATTATAAGGCTTGTGTTGCCAATGAACAATTTCTTCCAAATGAATTTGCTATAAGAATAGTTACATATCATCTGCAGCAGGCTATTGAAAAAATACTTAAGGCATATGTCTTGTATTATGGACAAACACCAGCATTTACTCATGATATTGATGAACTGGCTACTCATTGTAAAAATCTTGGCGCTGAACTTCCAGAAGAACTGGATAATATTTCAGATACGTTAACCTTATGGGAAGCCAAAAGCAGATATGATCCATATATTAATTTTACTCAGAAAAAATACGAATTGGCCAAATCTGTCTACGAAAAGCTTTTAAAAAATCTTAAAAATAAATTAACAGATAAATAACAACCACATTCTTATTACTATAAAACAACGATAAATACGATAGCTTGACGATGAGCCAAATTCTGACCATTGTAAAACAGAAGCTGGAAAGCTTGAAGCTAGAAGCTGGAAGCTTGAAGCAGGAAGCTTGAAGCTGGGAGCTGTGGTTGGGGGCCGCCCCTGCGAGGCCTTCCTCCTTTAGGGGGAAGGTGGCACGCGTAGCGTGACGGATGAGGGTTTAATACGAAGACCGGTTAGTATGTAAATTGGAGCTTGTTTCCTGAAGGAACAGAAATATATGCCTTGGTTTTGAAGGGGACTATGGATATTCAAGGAATGATAGCCCTTTCATATGATGATGAATCTAAGGCTGTTTATGTTATATGGGGCTGTGTTTCTCCGGAGAATAATGTATGGGAATATGGCAAAAAACGATTCGCAGGAATAGGTGGGCATTTGTTTGCGCTTGACGATGGGCCAAATTTTGACCATTGTAAAACTTAACGCTCCACTTTCTGTTGCCTGAAATATCATGTGTGTTGATAAATTCATCAACTGCGCGAACTCTTGCATTCAGACAAACGTTTTGGTAAACTTAGTATAGATGCAAGTTTTCTTTTAAATTCATTTGCTGGTAAAGATTTAAATATAGACCCACAAAAGGAGAACTTTGACATGTGCAAAGCCATTG
>JAZUDR010000193.1:0-31751 GCA_045639725.1 Candidatus Avigastranaerophilus sp.
AACCAGCCTTTTTTAGAATTGGCCTTTTCGAGATTCTGCTCTGTTTTATAAGCTTCAAGAGCTTTTTCGATAATAAGATTTTCTATCTTGTTTACAAAAGAACCAACCCAGCTTGGACTTCTATCTGGTCTTTCACCACCAATAGTACCGGCTATGAGACCAGTATTAAATACCAGACCTAGCGCAACAGCAATTACAAGCTTCTTCATAACAATTTCCCTTTTTAATATTTCATAAAGAACCGAAAATCGGTTTAAGCTAATTTTTTACCTTCAGAGAAAGCACCGCCAACAACTTCGCTGACAGCTAAATACTTATTATTTGCTGGGTCAAAGCTGATGGGTGTAAATTTGCTTAAATCAGGATTTCCCTTGGAATCAAGATACTTTTCGTCTGCGCAGACATTTTTGATTTTTCCGATAAACATATCGTTCGGTAAAGCTTCCAACAGTTCACATTCAAGAGTTATTGGAAGTTCTTCAAAAATCGGAGCATTTACAAATTCGCTCTTAACGGCAGTAAAGCCTGCTTTCTTAACCTTGTCTGGTTCTTTATTTCCAGAAACAATACCAACATAGTCACAGGCTGCAACATGAGCCTTGTCACCGCAAGCCATGGTAAAAGCCTTATTCTTTAAAAGGTTTGCAGTAGTTTTGTGTTCTGAGGCAAGCACAACAAAAACCTTATCAAAATCAGCCATGGCACCCCATGCGGCATTCATGGCATTGGGTTTTCCATTTTCATCATAGGTTCCGATAATCAAAACAGGTTGTGGATATATAAAAGTCTTAACACCTAAGTTTTTGCGCATAATTACTAATCTCCTTTTCCGCTAATTATAGCATAATTATGGACACTACGCTAAAAGGGCACTCAAAAATATCATAGGGATTTCTCAATGCGACCACAATGACTTTCTATGATTTTACACAAAAAACGCTAATTAAAACTTTGCATGGTGGGTAGGTGAAGGCTGAGTAATCTTGATGTATTATAGCTTTTAGTGTAAAATCTTATTATATTTTGAAAACCAAGCAGGCCGATGAAGATTGAAACCGGAGTGGAAATGAAAAAAAATATATTTACCTTTGTTATTATTACTTTACTTGCTATTTGCCACTGTTCTGAAGCCAGAGTCCTTTCCTTTGCGGAAAAGCCGTCAAATTACATTCAACTCATTGATGGCATAAACAATACTCAATTAAGCTATAAAAACGAAGTTTATGTTATAGGGCACAAAAGTCCAGATACAGATACTGTATGTTCAGCAATAGTCTACGCTAATCTGAAGCGCCACCTCGGCATCAATTGCAAAGCCGTTGTCAGTGGCAAAATCAATAACGAAACAAAATTTGTATTGAATTACTGGGGAGTTGAAGTCCCTGAAGTCTTGAGCAATGCCTCTGGCAAAAACATAATTCTTGTTGACCACAATATTTTCGGCCAGTCCATAGACGGCATGCGCGAAGCAAACATAATTGAAATAATAGATCACCACAATATTGGCGATGTGGTAACAGGCAGACCGATTATTTTCAGATGTCTCCCAATAGGTTCTGCAGCAACAGTAGCCTATCTCCAATACCTTGAACAGGGCGTAAGAATCAGCAGAAAAATGGCCGGTTTAATAATTTCTGCAATTCTTTCAGACACGAATAATCTTACATTGGCTACTACAACGGAAACCGACAAATGTGCAGTAGAAAACCTTGTAAAAATAGCAGAAATAGAAAATATTGATGAATATTATTCAAAAATGCTTGAAGCTGCCATTTCATACGAAGGAATGACCGACGAAGAAATTTTCTTTTCCGATTACAAGGAATTTGAAATGAATGGTCACAAAATCAGCATTTCATCAGTGCTTGCCAAAGATGAATACTATCAGCAGGATTTATGTTCAAGATTATTAAAAGTAATGAATAATGCAGACAATAGCATCGAACACAGATACTCATTTGTCATAGATAAAAAGAACCATAAAACAGAAATTATTTATTCTGGCAAAGGCGCTGAAGAAATTGCCAAGAAAGCCTTCAAAGCAAACAATGAGGGTAAACTCATACTAGATTTTGAAGCATCAAGAAAATTCAACATAGTTCCCCCACTGACCAATGCTTACAAATGAACAATTATCATATTGCTGATGTAAAAACAAATTACGGCAAGCTATTTTAATCAATAGCAATATTTATATGGTTGAAAAATCACAAATATCTATACCAATGATTAAAGAATCTGTTCCCTGTGGTTATTTTGAGGGAAGAACTTCAACGTCTTTAATAACCGCTGTTGAATTAATGAAGCAATGCGGTTATACAGAAGTTGATGATAGTATTTTCTTTAATCTTTTACTTCAGAATGGCTTCAGACGCCAGGATCAATTGTTTTATCTAAACCAGTGCGAAGGCTGCAGTGAATGCACTCCAATAAGAGTCTTAGTAAAAGAATTTAAACCTTCAAAAAGCCAGATTAGAGCATTGAACAAAAACACAGACATAGAAATCAGGTTTTCAAATGATATTTCTGATTTTGTAACCGAAGAAAAAGCATTTATTTTCCGTGAATACGACAAATACCACAACAGCAGCAAGCCTGATTTCAAACCAATGTCATTAGAAGAAGCCTATAAAACTCTACAGTCTTCAAATTCTGGTTATTCATCAGTATTAAACATGGAATATTACTGTAATAACGAATTAATAGGCGTTGGAATAGTAGACATCGCCCAGGACAACTACGGAAATCCAACCGCACTTTCTTCGAATTATTTTTATTATTTGCCAGAAAAATCAGTTTTAAAGCGAAGCCTAGGCGTATTCAGTGTTTTAAAGGAAATAGAATTCTGCAAAAAACTGGAAATTCCCTATTATTACTTAGGTTTATACTTACCAAACTGCAGAAAAATGAATTACAAAGCCAATTACAAGCCCTATGAACTATTTCAGAATGGGCATTGGGTAAAATATTCAAGTTAATTGAATATTGATAATTTGAGGAGCAGCATAAAAGAGGGGCTTTTTTATTGACGAATCGGTACATTTTCGTTAATATAGAAAGAACTACCCAAGCTTTTGGAGATAAAAATGAAATTAAAAAATATTCTGTTAGTTGCAATGTCAGTATGTGCACTGTCTGCTTCACCAGCATTCAGCAGACCACCTGTCACAACAATTTCTACAGACCAGACCCCTGTAAATGATTCTATCACCATGATGAAACCTGTTCATCTGGGTAAAGGTCACCTGATTAAGGGTCTTCTTGGAAAGATACTCAATATTCCTAACCAAGTAAAAATCAGCGACACAGGCTTTTTGGCCTTTGGTCTTTCAGGCGATGCTATTCAGGTAACCCCAACAGAAGCCAAGAGCTTTCACATGAAGCAGGTTCTTCCTTATCTGAAGGACAGCAAGGAAATGCAGGATTCTTTAAAGCTTCGCAGAACTGCCCGCCAGATTCGTTATCAGGCACTCAAGGATGCAATCAAAGCTTCTGATGCCATCAACGAAGAACAGAAGCAGTCTCTGATTGCTTTCCTTTCTCAGTCTGTTGGTTCACCACTTATCGTTCTTTCAAAATCTCCACTACCAAAGTTTGTTCCATCTCCTGGTCCATGCATGATTCCAATGGGCGCACAGATGCTTGATGAAAAGTGCAGTCAGCAGACAGGTATCGAAACCTCTGTAATCTGCGTTCTCGACATCAAATCAGGCGATGAAGTTCTTTTCTCTGTTGAAGATGCTTTGAACAACGACACCCTCGACCTGGTTCTCTGCCACGAAAACGCACATGCTATCCAGTTCGACATGTATGGCAAGCTCTTCCAGGCTATTCAGAGAACCTCTACCAATGGTCACGATGCTCCCTACATCACAGACGTAGGTCTCGCATTTGTTGAAGGTTGGGCAGAAGCATTTGAAGCTGTTTACGGACCAGCTAACCCAAAGCTTGCTGAAAAAGACCGCACAAAATACAATATCGCTGAATTCCTTTACAGCCGCCAGGATCCTATCCGTCGTGGCCGTTACGTATGGGTAAGCCTCGGTGAAAAACTGGGCGAACTCAAGAATGGTCTGCAGCTTATGTCTACTGAAGGCG
Source organism: Candidatus Avigastranaerophilus sp. (assembly GCA_045639725.1). GTDB lineage: Bacteria > Muiribacteriota > Ozemobacteria > Ozemobacterales > Ozemobacteraceae > RUG334. The sequence goes on from JAZUDR010000193.1 coordinate 4,099, forward strand.
TTGTTGCCGGTTTCTTCTATGATATTCTCACAAGCCGCGCAATCACTGCTCCATTCGATAAATGTATCAGAACAATGCTCGAAACCCCGATGAACTTCATGGAATTCGTAGAAACCTACGTAAAGCTTTTCCCAGAAGACAAGAAGGTTATCTACCGCATTATTCTTGAAAGCTCACACTATGTAACAATGCATGAAAATGCTTACGAAAGCTACAAGAACTACTACGGCTTCGTAAAGGCTTACAAGCAGAAGAAGATTGAAAAGGCCGATTTCATTGCAGCCAAGAAAGCATACAAGGAATACACAGAAAGCCTGTTTGCCAAGGCAGTTGCTAATGACAACATTTTTGCAAACGTAGGTCCACAGATGTGGTTCTCTGGCAAGATTGACCTTTCAAGCCTCCGCAAGAAACCTGCTGTTACTAAAGCCGCCATGGCAGAAGCTTTTGGTGGAAAGAGCGACAACTTCTATGAATTCAGACTGGATTTGAACACTGTTTCTAAGGATATGTTGAGAAATATCGGTATTCCAGGCGACGACTGCGACAAGATTCTCAAAGCCAGAATCAAAAAGAACTTCTTCACAGGCAATCCAATCACAGTATTGAAGAAGATACTTGGCGAAGACCGCTTCAACCAGTTCAACCAGGTTCTCCACCTTGCTCCATATGACCACACTAAGGCCGATGAAGTAAAACAGTGCGAAGAACAGATGATTGTCCTCTGGCCAGAAGACGTAGCCAAATTGAGACAGTTCCGCTAATTAAGTAATAATAAAAAATGCCAGCTATAAGCTGGCATTTTTTTATACTCAAATATTGATTCAATATACTATTTAATCGCCTTTACAGGACATTCTGATTTGCAATCAAAGCAACGGATACAATCGCAGCTATTAATTTCTTCAGGCACATTGAGGTTCATTGGACATGCCTTAGAACATTTTCCACACTTAACACATGCGCTATTATCAATACTAATCTGTTTTAAGCTGATTTTATTGAACGGCCCGTAAAAAGCTCCCAATGGACAGAACCATCGGCAAAACGGGCGTTTAAAAAACACAGCCAATGCAATAATCGCTATTAAAAAGCTAATTTTCCAAGAGAACAATGCACCTAACTGATTTCTTAAATCAGGCTTCATCAAGGTCAGCGGAATACCGCCTTCCAATGTTCCTGCCGGACAGATAAATTTACAGAAGCTTGGGGCGCCCATATCAAATTCATCAACCATAAATGCCGGCAACAGAAAAACAAATATAATTAATATCGCATATTTTAAGTATCTAAGCCATTTCCAGCCGTTAAATTTCTTTGAAGGTATTTTATTTAACAGATCCTGTATAAAACCAAACGGGCAGGTCCACCCACATACAGCACGGCCCACAAGACTACCTATTAACGACAGAAAACCAATAACCAGCAATGGAATTGCATTGATATCAAACTTTCCGCCCGCTTCAGAAATAGACGCTTGCATAGCCCCAATTGGACACGAAAACAATGCTCCTGGGCAGCTATAACAATTCAAAAAAGGAACACAACCGTTTTTTAAAGGCCCCTGATAAATACCAGCGGTCTTAAAGCCTTTAAGATATCCATTACCAACAGCAGCAGAACCTATCTGCACCCATCGGCGAATCTTTAATCCATTATTATTTTCCATTTGCTTAGTAACCTTTTCAGCCTATTCCTATGCATTGAGTGCAGATTTGAACAGCCTTAGCAAAGTAAGTCTGAAATTCGTTCCTGTTATAACCGGCAATCATAAGCAGAACAGCTATAACAATAGCCACAATACTTACAACACGTTTTTTATTAGAATCATTATTCATACATAATGCCTTAGAATCGTAATATTTTCCGTAAGTATAGAATATTTTGATTTATCTGACAATAATATGAATTTATTCAGAATCAAAATAAAGGTTAATCAAATACCCAAAGTTGCCGATAGGTCTTGTGTCCGTTTTGTGTAGCGGCAAATGAATTTAAATTAGCGGAGGGCCACCATGGGTGTACTTATTCCATTATTCAAAACAAAAGTTCCAGAAGCAGCTTTCGTATTAGACGAAGAAGAAAAGCTCAGAGTAAAACTCATTCAGAACTCTATTGAAGCGCTTAAGCGCGAAGAAAAAGTAGTAGAAGCTACTATCTCAGAAAAATGCAGAGAAGAAATCGACAGACTCAATCTTATCGATTCAAAGATGAGACAGCTTGAAGAAGAACTTGAAGACCTTATCGGCGCTCCAACAGGCGATCATCCAACTACTGCAGACTGGTTATCATAATGCTAAGAAATTCATCATTTTCACAATTCTACCATCAGAAGCGACAGCAGGAATGCAACACAGTTGTTCGCACTGCTGTAAACGGTTCCTTGGCTGAAGAAGTTAAGGAAGAAAAAGTAGCCGTTATCTGCCGGGCTCCATCAAGAACCTGGTGGGAACAGGCCTGGCAGCTCCGCCGTCGCTAAAATTTAATCAATTCATTTACGCACAAAACGAAACCCCCGCTTCTCAAACAGAGAAGCGGGGGTTATTTATCGATTTATTTAATCCTTTTGATTTATAATCAATTTTCTATAATTTTCTTTAATTTCGGTTAAATCTTGTTTGATGTCATATAAATATCATACAAATTGGACACAGAGAATTTTTGTGGGTATAATATTAGTGACTGAGACATTTTCATAAGGATGAATTCTGTGAATTTTGCAGAAAAATTTGATGATTATCTGAATCCTATACTAGTAAAAGAAATGCGAAGGCTTTTACGCGGTTATAGCTTTTTCGTAGCCTTTACCCTTTATTTTATATTAATAGCAGGCATTACAATTTTTGGCTTAATTCACCCAGAACAGCTATCAACAATAGATCTTTGCCAGTATATTTTTGCTTTATTAGGCATTTTTTGCTTATTTGTTATTCCAATCAGCATTGAAGATATAATAAAGAAGAACATAAAGAGCGATACTGATGAACTCGTTTCCATATCAACGTTACCATACTCCGACGTTGTAAATGGTTATTTTTTATTGGGATTTATTCAGGTAACTGCACTTTATGCTGCAAGCCTGCCTTTTGCCATAATTCCAACTTTTATCGGTAGTATTGACCTGCAAAAAATATTTATTCTAATGACGATAAGCTATTTTCCATGTTTAATGGTTATAACATGGATTGTTCAAAATACCCTTCAGATAAAACAGAAACCAGGAATGAAGGCCATTATTGATCTTGTTTCAGGAGCAGGTATATGGTTAGTTGCTGGGCCCATGATATTCGTTTTTAAACAAGCGCTTAGAGATAAAATCCTTAATAGTATTTCTGAGACTGCCTTATGGGTAATAATAGAAATAGGTCTGCTGATTGTTTTTTATAAAATAATCGTTTTCACAAATCCCAAAAATATAGAGACTCCCCAAAAAGTATTAACATTTAGAGTTTATATGACAATTATTTTGGCTATAGCTATTATTTCAAGCTTCATTTTTAATAGCTATGCAGAAATTGCATTTGCAGTAATCATATTATTCCTGCTTGGCAGCTCAATATTCATTCATTGCGAACCAGAAGGCTATTCAGAAAGATTTGTAAACGAAATGCCATCGGAACCTTTTGCCAAACTTATTAAATTTCCTTTTCAAAGAGGTGTTGTAAATGGTCTTAGCTGGTTAGCAATTGTTACCATTTTTACTTTTATTGCCTTCACCATTATTACAGAAGTATTCTCACTATACACATACATCATTAAAAACCCTGGTCTTCTTCTATTAGCTTCAATTGCCACAATTAACGCATATTTATTCTTTGGGAATTTCATTAGAAAAATATTTTTTAAAAAGCACAAAAAAGGCACCAATATTGTAATAGCACTTATTCTTTTTATTTGCATTGGCTGCATACCTGCTCATATATTATCAAGAGAAGACAGAATAAAAATAGGATACAACACATACATCACGAAATATGATGGTCCTTTTACCCCTAAAATATATCCATTGCCGGTCGGTTTTTTGAATCCTATAGCAGTTGGTCTTCATTCTAAGGATTCTTCGGGAAAAACTATTATATTATCTTCTTTGTTGCTTGGCTTAGGAGTGCTTTTAAACATCAGGTCATTATGCAAACAGACTACAGATTATTTTACAGAAACCCCTTATGAAGAAGAAGAACAATGAATCAGATAAAGTTAAATATGATGACAAAATTAAATAAAATACTTTCTATTCTGGTTGTAGCATTGTTCTTTTCTATTGCTAGCAAACCTGCTTCAGCACGATTGATTTATGAACAATTACCAGAATTAAAATCACAGGTTTCTACTGGTTATTCCAGCAGCCGATGTTACTTTGAAAATCCTTCAACCAATGGCATAGACGTAAAAATTCAGATTCAGCATAGCAATTATCAGAATAACCTTGGTCTTATTACCGAAAAAAGCTTCAAACTAGGTCCGAAAGAATCTAGAGAAGAGTCTATTTATGCCGTAAATATCTATTCTGAAAAGAATAAAAATTTCATATTAAATATTATTGAAGACGGGAATCCACTAAAAAGCTTTAATATTGATAAAACAAGAATAGGCAGAGGCGGTTATCGTTTTAAAAGAAGTGCCCTGATAGACGATTCTATTTCTGAAAAAGACATCAATAAGCTCTTCTACGAAGACATATATGGAGCATTCTATGCTGACAAAGAATTAAAGCAGTTGCCGACTGACTGGGTCACCTACACTCAATATGATTATATTATATATAAGAAAAGCACCTTCGATTCCTTTCCAGAAGAAGTCCAAAAAGCTTTGCTTGATTATGTAAGAGCTGGTGGCTCTCTTTTCATTATAGGAAATCTTGAAAAGCCTTATGATGCCAGAAATTTCTACTATGGGAAAGGAAGCAGCAGCGAATGGCTCATCTACTCATGCAGAATAGGCTTTGGCAGTTTGACATGCTGTAATAATTTCTTTGGCAGACTCGTTCCTCCAAGAAAAAAAGAGAAAAATCCGTATTATTCCTCCAAAAAAGAAGAGGAAGAAAAAGAACCAGAGCCCGTTCCTGCAAATCCTATAAAGTCAGAAGATATTATATTTGATTATTTTGATGGTTGGGAGCCAAGCAAAAAGTTTAACGATCTATGCATTAACAATACAGATGTCGTAAATAAACTGAGAGAATATCTTGATAAAAATAACTCCAATAGATTTCTGACTATTTTTGTAATCATTTTACTTGTACTTATATGCCCTGCAAATCTACTTATATTAAAACGGTTAAAAAAACAAAAGCTTATATTCATAACAACGCCAATAATAGGTTTAATATGTGGACTTCTTCTAATGATTTATTACTTTTTTGGTATTGCCAGTGTCTTCAATAATTATAGACAATCCGTTACCATCTTGAACGAAAAAGAAGGTTCTGCCATGACATTTGCTGGCGAAGCCTTTTTTACAGGAAGAAGCAGAAACGAGCACATTGAATTCCCTTTAAATTCAGTTATTGCACCATATTTTGAACGTGATGTTTATTATGGTCAGAAAAAATACGGTTTTAAAGCAGATATAGATGCTGAAAGAGTTATTGAATTCGATAGCACTCAAAAACTAACCAAAAATTGGCTGAAACCCAATAAGCCATTAGCCTTCTGTGTTACTTCACAACGACAGACTGATGCCTGCGTAGAAATCAATAATAACCAAGGAAAGCTTGAAATAAAAAATAATCTTAACGCTGACATAGAATCAATATATATCGTGTCTGAAAACGGGGAAAAAATGTATCGCTATGATAATCTTAAAGCCGGTGACATTGCTTATCCCAGCAGTAGCCGTTTTACATGTCAAAAAGGGTCTCCTGGCACTCCGATAGAATATACCGGATTCTCATTTGTTAAGAATAACGTGAACTCAATAATTCAGCCCGGCGAATATATTGCTTTCCTTAAATCAGACCCGTTTTTGGCCCAAAAGTTTGATTCAGAAGCCGAAGTCCATGAACTAGGCTGCGCAGTTATAGGACTCTATAAAAGCAGATTGGAATAATGCCCTGCTTCTGACTTCCGACTTTCTTCTCTCGGCCAAAAGCAAATAGCTACAAGCAAGTAGCATATTAAAACACGTTTTATTCGCTAACTTCTATAGTAGTGGTGGTGTCCTGGTAATTCATTTTGGCTATGTTCTTTTTCGCATTTTCTATTCTAGCCGCATGTGACGGGTGTGAGCTAAGATACTTCTGAATGCCCTTTGAATCGCCGAATTTATTCAGGAATCTTTCCCATACATTTACCTGACCCCACGGATTGAAACCTGCAGCAACCATTTTAAACTGCCCAACGTCATCTGCTTCATCCTCCTGCTTCTGAGAGAAGCGCATCAAAGCAAATTGGGAAAGCAATGCGGACCAGATTTCCTTGTTTTTCGTATTCTTCATAGCCTTCTGCAAAAGTGCAGTTAGAGCGGCAGACGCTCTGAAGTTTTTTAAAGAATGACGTTTTTCAACATGACCAAGCTCATGTGCAATAACTGCAGCAAGTTCATTGTCATCTTGTAGGAAATCAACAATTCCGCTGTAAACAAAAATATGACCGCCAGGTATTGCGAATGCATTGACAGTGCTGTCGTGAAGCACCTGACAGGTTAATCCCATTCCATGGGAATCATATTGAGGAGCAAGTTTATTGAAAATACGCATGACACGGGCTACTTTTGCCTGATCAGATTCATTTTTTGAGGTAAGCTTCTGCCACATCATAAGCTCTTTACCTAGACGCTTTTCGGCTCCCACATCACCTGTCAGCCAAAGAATCGAGTTAGCTGTTTCATAGCCCTTATAAACTTTGAAAAGCTGGCTTAAGAAATTCTTGCTGCCTGCGAAACAGCAACTAACGCTCCAAAAAGTAATAAATAAAGCAGCAATTATTCTTTTCATTTTTTTACCTCATCTACATTTATTATACTCAATTTCTACGTTTTAACGATAATTTTTTATCAGAAGAGTATAAAGTTTGTTTCAATATGCTTTTAGCTATTGGCTATTAGCGGCTGTTTTTCTCGGTCAAAAGCAAATAGTCAGCAGCCAAGAGCCTGTTGAAACTTACTTTAATACTTTCTTGCCAAGATATGAGAAAACTCTTTTACATCTTATGATTTAGACAAAAAAAATGTAGCAAAATTATCAATAGATATATATAATGAATTAGAATACGTTCACTTTTTTATAAGTTTCACAAGGAAAAGGAGTCGAGATGCTTAAAAAGCTCACCCAGTTCTATCATCCAACTACTATTGAAGAAGCTTGCAAACTCTTGTCTAAACCAAAGACAGCAGTTATCGCAGGCGGCACAGCAGAAGCTCTAAAAAAAGATGACACACTTGAAGCTCTTGTAGATATTACACACATTAAAGAGCTTTCTCATTTGAGTCAGGATGCTTCTACAGTTAAGATCGGGGCTACCGCAACTGTTCAGGATATTTATAAGTCCGAAACCCTCAATGGCGTTACTGGTAACTTTTTAAAGAATGTTGCCGGCACAGTAGCTGCTACAGCTCTCCGCAATACTATCACCGCTGGTGGTAATCTTGCTGCACAGCTTTGGTGGTCTGATTTACCAGTTGCATATCTTGCACTTGATGCAGAAGTATGCTGCCGCTCTGGTAAACCGAAACGCACAGTTCCTGTTGTTCAGATGATCAGCGACACACCCGCCAAGTTCCTCAAAAAAGGCGAAATCATTGCTGAAATCCAGGTTCCATGCTTTGACAAGAACACTGGTTGTGATTTTAGAAAACAGGTTAAAACTCATCACGACTACTCAACAATCACCGTTGCAACAAGAATTACTCTGAAAAACGGTATGATTACCGCTGCCAGAATAGCTTGCAATGCTGTTACATCATCTCCATTCCGCTGCATGGAAGCAGAAAAGATGCTTGTTGGCCATAAGCCATCAGAAGAACTTGTAGCCAAGGTTGCCGAAAAAGCAGCCAGCATGATCAAGTATCGTGAAGACTTCAGAGCTAGCAAGGAATACCGCAAGGAAGTATTCCAGGTATTTGTTCGCAGAAGCCTTGAAACCTCAATCGCAGCTGCTAGCAAGAAGTAAGGAGATTTTGAAATGGAATTGAATGTTACTGTAAACGGTAAAAAATGTTGTTTTGAAATAGCTCCAAACGAAATGCTTGCTGACGTTCTTCGCAGAGAAGGCTACAGAGGCGTTAAGATTGGTTGTAGAGAAGGTAGCTGTGGCGCTTGTACTGTTATGTTCAATGGCAAGCCACGCAATTCTTGTCTTACTCTTGCTGCTATGGCAGAAGGCGCTGATATCATGACCGTTGAAGGTCTTGGTAATCCAGACCACCCACACTTGCTTCAGAGTTGCTATGTAAAGCATGGCGCTGCCCAGTGTGGTTTCTGTAATCCAGGTTCATTGATTTCTGCTAAGGCACTTCTCGACAGAAATCCAAATCCAACTGAAGACGATGTTAAGGAAGCTCTCGACGGTAACCTCTGCCGCTGCACTGGTTATATTAAACGTATCGAAGCAATTCTCGACGCCGCCAAGCAGATGAAGGGCGAAAAGAAGAGCACAAGAGGTAAGAAATAATGGCTAATACCACAAAGAAAACCACTGCAAAAAAAGCTGCTCCAGCAAAAGCAGTTAAAGCAACAAAGACTACCAAGGCTGTAAAGGCTGCTCCAAAGGCTGCGCCAAAAGCTGCTGCCAAACCAGCTGCTAAACCAGCCAAGGCTGTTAAAGAAGTAAAAGCTACTAAGGCCGTTAAAGCCGTTAAGCCAGTTAAAGAAGTAAAAGCAGCTAAGGCCGCTCCAAAAGCTGTTAAGCCAGTTAAGGAAGTAAAGGCTGCTAAGGCTGTTAAAGAAGTAAAAGCTGTTAAGGCTGCCCCAAAAGCCGCTGCTAAGCCATCAAAGGCTGAATTAGAAACTGCTAAGAAAGCCGCTACCCTTTTCGTTCATGCTGCTCCAGAAAAGAACGTCGTAGAAGATGCTCCATTATTCTTCGAAAGACTTCCAAAGATGGAACAGGTTGGTCATCCACTGACCAAGATTGACGCTATGGGTCTTGTAACAGGCACCCAGAAGTATGTTGCTGACATCGATATGCCAAAGGACCTCCTTTATGTTAAGGTTCTCGGCAGTCCACACGCTCATGCAGAAATCACTAAAATTGATACTACTGAAGCTTCTAAGATGCCAGGCGTTGTAGCAATCTACACATACAAAGATTTGCCACGCGTTATGAGAACAACAGCTGGTCAGGGTTTCCCAGAACCATCACCATACGATACACCAACCCTCGACAAGAAGGTTCGCTATGTTGGTGACCGTGTTGCAATCGTTGCAGCAGAAACCCCAGAACAGGCAGAAGACGCTTGCCGCAAAATCAAAGTTGAATACAAGGTTCTTCCAGCAATCTTCGATCCAGAAGAAGCAATGACCTCAAAGACTGTTATTCACGATGAAAAAGACGCATTCCCACCAATCCCGATATTCTACGATCCAAAGCACAATCACTGCTCACACGTAGAAACCTCTTGTGGTGAAGGTAAGAATGGCGTTGCAGATATGAAGAAGGGCTTCAAGGATGCTGATGTAGTACTTGAAAGAAAGTATTTCCCACATTATGCTCACCACTGCCCAATGGAACCACACGTCTGCATGTCTTATCTCGACGAAAACAACCGTCTTGTATTCAGAACCTCTACTCAGGTTCCATGGCATGCCCGCCGTATTTCTGCTCAGACCCTTCAGGTTCCGATAAAGAAAATCCGCGTTATCAAACCACGTGTTGGTGGCGCTTTCGGTACTAAGCAGGAAGTTCTTCTTGAAGACGTATGCGGTTTTGTAACTCTCAGAACCCGCAGACCATGTCTCTATTCTATGACCCGTGAAGAAGAATTCATGGAATCAAGAACAAGACACCCAATGGTTGTTAACATTAAGATGGGTGCAAAGAAAGACGGTACTATCACAGCACTTTCTATGCGCATCATCAGCAACACCGGTGCTTATGGTTCTCACGCTCTTACAGTTCTCAGTAACTGTGGCTCAAAGGTTCTTCCACTTTATCGCGCAAACAACATCGAATTCATCGGTGATACAGTTTACACTAACCTCCCAGTAGGTGGTGCTTACCGCGGTTACGGTGCTACTCAGGCCTGCTTCGGTACTGAATCAATGATGGATGAAATGGCAGAAGCTATTGGTATGGACCCAATCAAGTTCCGCCAGAAAAACCACATTAGACCAGGTGAATCTTCACCAATCATCAAGGCCCTCGGCGAAGGTCGTGAAGGCGTTGAAATGATTATTACCTCAGTTGGCTTACCAGAATGTATCGAAAAGGGTAAGAAGATTATCGACTGGGATAAGAAATACAAAGCTTACGCTAAGGAAGACAAGAACGGCACTAAGGTTCACGGCGTTGGTATGTGCTGCTTAATGCAGGGTTCTTCAATTCCTGAAGTAGACATGGGTTCTGTAATGCTCAAGATGAATGAAGACGGCTCCTTCAATATGAATCTTGGCGCTACTGACCTTGGTACCGGTTCTGACACAGTTATGGCTCAGATCGCTGCTGAAACCATCGGCTGCAAACACGAAGACATCGTTGTATACAGCTCTGACACAGATATGACTCCATTTGACGTAGGCGCTTACGCTTCATCAACTACATATCTCACCGGTGGTGCTTGTATCAACGCAGCCAAGAAGGTTCGCGACCAGATCGTATCTGTTGCAGCTCTCATCCTTGGCGAAAAGGTTGAAGACATCAGCATCAAAGACAGCGTATGCTATGGCAAGAAGACCAAGAAGAAAGTAACCTTCAGTGAAGTTGCCAACACAGCTCTTTACGGCGGCGAAAATGTTAAGAAGATGTTCCAGATTGGCGCCATCGGCAGCCATATCTCTCACGCTTCTCCGCCACCATTTGCAGCTCACTTCGCAGAAGTTGAAATCGACACTGAAACTGGCGATATCGAACTTCTCCAGTATGTTGCAGGTTGTGACTGCGGTACTGCAATCAACCCACAGCTTGCCCTCGGTCAGGTTCAGGGTGGTGCCATGAACGCAATCTGCTTCGCTCTTACAGAAGAATATATGTTCGACAGCAAGGGCAGAATGCAGAACCCAACCTTCGGTAACTACAAGATCTGGTCTGCCAGAGACATCAAGAAATTTGACTGCTTCCTGGCTGACAGCTATGAAGAAACTGGTCCTTACGGTGCCAAGAGCGTTTCTGAAATCAACATCAACGGCGCTCTTCCCTCTATCGCTAACGCAATCTACAATGCTTGCGGTATCAGACTTGTAAGACCTCCTTACACTCCAGAAAAGATTCTTGCAGCTCTCAAAGAAAAGAAAGCAGCAGAAGCAGCAAAGGGTGCCAAGAAGGCCACTGCTAAGAAGGCTAAAAAATAATTAGCTAGATAAAAAAGGCGAACTTCGGTTCGCCTTTTTTTGATTAATTAGGGGAAACGATGAACAATACAAAATATACAATAATAGCTGCTGTGGTCGCCGCCTTGTTAAGTCAGGCCCCAACAGCAGAAGCAGCCAAAGCTAAGGCTAGAAAAGTAGATACCAGCGGACCAAAGAAGCCAGCAAAGGTAGTGAGCCTGTTAAATTCAGCCAGAAAACAGGTTGATAAAGGAAAAATGCAGGACGCCATAACTACCTATTGGAAGGTATTGGAATTAGACGCATCAGAACCTTATGCATACCTGGAATTAGGTGAATTATATAAGAATCTGCGCATTTATGATCGTTCAATCGAAATGCTGACCTCAGGCTTAGACTTAGCTAACGAACTGGATGCTGATACTGTTTGCAATTATTATTGTATCCTTGTAGAAGTTTATTCAATCACAGACCAGCAGGGACTTGCCAATAAAGCCCTAATAAAAGCTGCTGAAGCCTCTCCGCGCAACCCAATGCCACGCAAGGTTCTTGGCGATATCTACCTGAAGAACAACAGAATTGCCAATGCCTACAAGGCATATAAAAAGTCACTGGAATTAGACCCGTATTATCAGCCTGCAGTAGATGCAATGAACAGCTTAAAAGCAGAATATGGTGACAAGCTTCCAAAGGAAGACAAAGACAGCGAATATATCAAGAGAGTAGCTGTTAAGCTTGAAGATGATAAAACCGCCAAAGAAGGTTCTTCTACTGAAATAACAACCCAAGCAAAACCATCTGAAAGCAAACCTGCTGAAAACGCTGTTGCAAAAAGGCCTGAAACCACTGAAGAAACTGTTGCAGACAATGAAGAACAGGCACAAGAAACAGCAGAAGCTGCTAAGCCGAGTAACCAGAAGATTGCCGCCAACAGCGACAGACCAATGCCTTTAAAAGCTGAAAACATGCCTAAACCAAAGCCAAAGAAAAAGGCTAAGCAAAAAGACATTACCGAAGAAGACATTTCTATAGCCGAAGCTGAATCTGAAGCCGCAGAACAGCAGGAAGGCGGGTTAGAAACAGAAGAAGCCTTAGCTGAAGCCATAGACAAAAATATGGATAAATTCCTTGAAGGCAATTACACAGAAAAAGAAGAAGCACTTACATTCTTTGCAAAATGTGGTAAACCAGGTTTAAATGCTGTAGAAGAGCTTCTGTATGATAGAAATCCGGAAGTTCGCATTCTAGCCGTCAAAGCATTAGTTTCTTTTGATCAGTTCCCAGATGACGTCAGAGCAATCCTGCAGGATGCTAGTGATGATTCGGACGAAGAAGTGGTAGAAGAAATAAAGAAAGCGCTTAGCGTGTTGTGAATAATAATATAGAGGTTGTGAAAGGAAATCCCCCCTGCCCCCCCTTTACAAGAGGGGGTTATTTTTTTTTAGACCTTTTACGAAAGGGGGGGGTGTTTAGAAGGCAAAAAAATACCCAGCGGTTGGCTGGGTATTTTTTGTCTAACGCTTAATTAGTCGTTGTCACCTTCTGGGATAACAACAGAGCTGATGTCCTTGTCTGGATCAAGAGCTGTGATTTCGCGCTGAGCGTATTCGGTATAAACCTTATCATCAGCAGAAGAAATTACCAAACCATCAAGAGCGAGGTCATTAGCGATATCTTCGTAGTCTTCAGCAACGTTCTTATACATTCTGATTACATCGTTAAGTTCGCCAATAACGTAATTTGGATGATATTCACTGTTGGAAGTAGTAATACCGAAGATGTGCTTCTTGTGACCTTCATTAGAATCATCTGCTGCTTTCTGGAAATCTTCAGCTGCATCTTCGTAGTGATTACAATAGAATTCCATTTCATCATATGCTGGATGGAGTTCACTCAACCAATCCATGAAGGTGCTGCCCTTAACATCGAGGAAAGAACCCTTCTTCAGATACTTGTTGAAGTCTTCATTTGTGAAGTCAGAATCGAAGTTAGCAAGAGCATCTCTCTTTTCCTTGAGAAGCTGCTGCATCATAGTAGCAGTGTCAAGGTTGTGCTTAATGGTGTCTACGAGCAATGTGCATTCAGCACCCTTCTGAGAAACAGAGAGAGCATCGTAGGTGAGACACTGGCTAATATCAGACCAGTAAATCTTTACGATATTTCTTGGAGTCTGAGCGCCGTTGTCTTTGTTCCACTTCCAACCAAAAGCTTTCTTAACGGCTTTGCTCTTCATGATGTCTTTACCCTTAGATTCATTATCTGGAGTATTTCTATAACCATCACGGATAGCCTGAAGAGCTTCTGCTCTGTATGTGAAGAATTCAACGCTGTCTTTCAAGGTTTCAACAGTCTTTGTAGTCTGCTTAGTTACTTCTTTAACCTTCTTAGTAGATTCTTCAATTACTGCCTTGAAGTACATCATTTCCTTAACGCCAACAAAGAATGCGTCTGCGTTGAAGGCCTGTATGAGAAGGTCATCGCTCCAAGCCATTGTATCAATACCAACTAATGGAATGTAGTTCCATGGAGACTGTTCAATTCTGAGACCGATAGTCTGGTAGAAAGCATCATTGGCGGTGCCATTCATTTTTCTGTTGGCAGTAATCCAAGACTGGTATTTCTTCTGGAGACAATAGTCTGGGCAGCAGAATACTTTTTCGATGTTGTATCTTTCAACATTCTTGTCATACTTAATTTCGTTAATCTTGTTGCCAGCCCAGCTTACATAAGTCATTGGGTTGAGAGCATGACCAACCTTACCCCAGAAACCACGGTTTTCAGCTCTAACAGATTCTTCTTCTGTTGGCTTCCAAGCCATGTAGTCGGCCTTCATCTGCCAAAGTTCCATAAGGCGGCTGAGGCTGTAATCCGGAAGTTTAAAAACAGAACGGTTGTAATAGCTAGAAAGAACACCCTGCTTTTCCAATTCGATGAATACTCTTGAGCTGATTGCTTCCTGAGATTTGTCATCGTAGTAAGAATTTTCATTCTTGTTGTTGGCAAGGAATTCATAAGCCATATCCTTGTAAGCACCGTAATTCTTTTCGGTTACAAGGTATGCAGCTGACTTTTCTTCTTCATTCAACAAGGTTCTGTTATCATAGTAAGATTTGAATTCTGGGTCCTGAGTGTAGAGATACCAGTAAGAATTCTTATAGGCTTCTTTCCACTGCTTGTTGTAATCACCAAACTGATCAAATACATAGGTGAGACACATCCATACGATTGCGATTACACCAAGAACCTGACCAACAACTGGGATACAGAACATTGCAACAAGTGAAGCAACGCCAAGTGCAAGGCTTACATAGCTCTTTACAAGACCGTAGGTAGCATAGCGACCACCCTGTCTGTCTTCAGAAGTGATAATGTCATAAGAATCCATTGCGATACCAATGATTGTCAAACCAATACCAACAGTATGAGCAATACCCTTAGTGTCGCTGATAACCTTAGCACCCTTGTTAGTGCAAATCTGGTTATCCTTAGAAAGATGTTCGTTAATCTTCTTAATGGTTTCTTTGTATTTTGCGTTACCATCAGCGCCAGTCTTGCGGGCAACCCAGCGGAGGTATGATACAAAACCTTCACCTACTTCACAGCCAGCCTTGAAGCCAACTGGTGGGCACATATGAGAAATGAAGGTGTTAGCAGTCTTAGCTGCATTACCAAATGCCTTACCCATTTTTTCAAGACCAACAAAAAGGTTGCTCTTGCTCTTGAGCCATTTGTTTGCATTGCTAACAGCCTTGCTAGCCTTGCTGGTAAGATTGGTAAGACCAGGAATACCCTTTGCAACGAATGCTACTGCCAATGTTGCTTTGTTTGCTGCAAAACAAACCATTGTCAAATAGTCTGGTGCCTGACTGAGCTGAGTCTGAACTTCGCCCAAAGCATTGTAGAAAGAGAAAACGTCAGTACAACCATCGTCCATCTGTGTGTAAGCACCGCTGATGGTGTTCATCCATTCGCCCCATGCTACTGCTTCATCGATGTTGTTAGCAGTGATAGAGTCGTCTGAGCGGCTGCGACCTCTGAGTGAAAGCATGTATTCAAGATAGTCTACAGGCTTTTCAACTTCTTCGATGTCGATAATGCCATCGATACCATCAGTATCGAGATGTTCTACTACAGGTCCTTCAACTTCTGCAACGACCTGTGCCATGTCTTCTGCTTCTGCAGCGCGAACCATTTCGACTGCAAAAGGTTCAAAAGCCATTAAGAACGAGAGTATAAAGATTAAATACCTTTTTGTTCGGTTATGAAACTTCATACGAACCTCCGTTTATAGTCATCACTCATGAACGAGTGTACCCGATATACTAAGGACTATTTGATTAAGTATACCAAATGATGAACTAAAGCGGAAGATTTTTAGTTAAACTTTTTTAAAAATTTTTAATAAAATACTACAGTTTTTAGAAGGTTATAACCACTTTTGCATTGCATACTACGGCGTCATAACCATCGCCGTCGAGAGTCTTAGACGAATGAATCTTCTTAATTTCGCCGTCAATCATGGTATCAGTGCCTATGAACTGTGAGAAGGTAACGCCACCTTCATAATATTTTCCCTTAATTTCAGCATCAATATCCTTGTGAGATAAGAAAAATTTATATCTCTGATTCTTTGAAGACGGAGTAACGGTTACAGCAAAACGTTTATCAAATTCCTTGCTGGGTTGATAAGATAAAATGTCGTCGTGCTGCAAGCCAAATTCCAAGGTTACGATTTTGTTTATCGGTCGCTGAAGTTCAAGAATCTTAGTCTTCTTAAGTTCATCTTCCTTGTCGTCATAAGTATCATCTTCGTTTATTTCTTCATAGGTTGCGTCAAGAACATATCCTCTACAGAACTCATAGCGAAGCTGGAAAGACTTCAGCCAATCCTTCAGTTCTGATGGAGAATCATTATTGCAGCTATAACCATTTTCATATTCTGTTGTAAAACTGAGGTTTTCAATAGGATTATAGCGCAGTTCATAGGTAGAACGGTCTGTTTTTGAAACCTGTTTACCAGTTAATTTGTTATTAACGTCACGTCGGCGCCAATCAACATAAGCAGAAAGATTCTTAGAAATCTTGTAATCTGTTGTGCTATTAAGTGTAATTTTTTCTACAGGGTCTTCGTAGCGTGTAGTATTGTATTCATCAATATCCTTTTCTGGTAAGCTTGAAGGAAGAATATACTTTGTGCGATCCAGAGTATCGTCCCTTACAATCTTTGAAGTATTTTCAACCTTGTATTTGAAGGTTGTACGGAAATCGTCATTTGGTTCGTAGGTTACCTGAGAATCTGCCAGTTTGCTATCAGAGCGGGAATTATTATAATAATCATCTTCCCTGCGGAACTGGAATTCGCCTTTTGCGTTGAATTTTCTGCTAGGTTCATAATTCAAAGATAATTCATAATTTGAGGTTTCAGAACGGTGCCCATCAAGAACGATTTCATCATCTATGATGATGTGGGAAGCCCCCATATTCCATGAGAAATTTTCGTTAACTTCACTTCCCATGCTGAAATCTATTTCCAGAACTTCTGAGTCGGAAGCAACATTAATTTCATCCTTATATGCGGTACGTTCAGCCTTCGTCTGAGTTCTTACAGAACCAAAGGTTCTATCAAATACAAGAGCGGAGGTATCCTTTGTCATGTTAGAATCAACATCAATACCGTGTTCTTCATCTATCTGACGGCCGCCACGGACTTCAAAACGGTTAGCTTCATCCTTTTCCCAAATAAAACCACCGTTGAATTCTTCGAAATCAATTTTAGATTCGGAAGGGTCATCATCAAGATTTGTCTTAGATTTTTCACCGTCAGCAAAACCGCTCCAACGGGAGTCAAACTTATAATTGAACTTGGCTTTGCCACTGACAATATCATCTACCAGACCACGTTCACCAAGCTCTATAACGCCGTCTTCGCGACCGATAATCTTGAACTTGCTATCAACCTGGTCATAACTTGCTGAAGCGTCAACCTTTTCATTCTTGCCATTAAGCGTGAAACTGGCTGCGTGACCTGTTATGCTTTTATCTGATTCTGTTTCGTTCGACTTTCTGTTGGGGTCATAAACAGACATAGCGTATTCGCCATTAACACTGAACCCACGGCCGAGACGCCAGTTCACATCCGCTTCATAAATATCGTGTGACATTGGATTAATAGTGCTTGAAGCATTATCAACATCAGCAGATGATTTTGGAGAACTATGATCAAGTTCCTTTATCCAGGTAAAGCCTATGCTGCGACCTTCCTGGTAAATATATTCCTGTCTGGTGCCAAACATATTGCGGGTATAAGCATTTTCTTCGTCATCAGACTCATATTCAACAACAACCCAGTGAGTAACTTCTATTGGAAGAACCGCTGGCAGGAACTTAATAACGCCATCTTCGTAATCTACCTGATAATCAGTGCCTCGAACAAGTTGAACGCCGTCAATATATACTTTTTCTGATTCCTGAACAATAGGAGCAGAAAGCATTCTGTATTCCTGCTGAGAGCCTGCGCCCCTGAATCTTTCACGGCGTGACAAGCCCTTTGATTGAGCATACAGGAAGGTAGAACGCCAATGTCTGTTTATATAGCCCTGTGCCATTACACCGCGAACTTCCTTGCTATATAGAGCAAACTTAGTGCCTTCCAGCGAAACAGGGAAATCGCCAAGAACAATCTTCCAGCCATTACTATCGATATTTACGGTAAACTTGCGGTCTTCATCGTCAGAATCATCAAGAACAGCATGAACAGTAGAATAAGCGTCTATATTGCCGTCTATTTCCAAATGCAGGCTCTGAGTCAGTTTACTGCCAGGATAACAATCATAGTGTTCTGTAGAGAAATGGCTGACGTCGCCACTAACCTTTGCTTTCTTCAGTTCAAAGGTCTTTGTGCCTGAAATGTCTATATTGTGCTTGTCATACTGTTCTTCTGCTTCGTCCCAAAAGCGCTTGGCATAACGGATTACCTGAGAAGACGGAGTATCTATCTTCCCGCTTTTAATATTATTTGATTCAGTTTTACCTTCATCAGTAGCAACAGTATCTGCTGTTAAAATGTTACCTTCTTCATCTTCTTCACCGAAATCATCGTCGTCCTCATTTTCTTCTACATATGGAATCGGTTCTTCAGATTCTTCTTCAGTCTTTGGAGAAATAGGCTTAGCTTCTGAACAACTGGCGGAAGAAGTTGACGTAACAATTTTCTGCGGTTCTGGAGTGTCACATGCCACAGGCTCTGGTTCCGGTTCATATTCAGCCACTAGTTCTGGCTCAGGCTCAGTTACTGGTTCTGAATCAGATTCAGACACCAGTTCAGGTTCTGGTTCATATTCTGCAACAGATTCAGATGCCATTGCTGATTCAGGTTCTGATACCGGTTCGGGTTCTGCTTCCGCTTCCATTGCTGGCGCAGCAAAAACCTGCTTCATACCAGCAAAAGGTATAGCTGCAGATACTTGCTCTGCACTACCATCTTCAACAGCAACACAATCAGCAGTAAGCTCTTCGTATACAGCCTTTGCTTCTTCTTGAGACAAAAGCTCCGGTTCCTGAGCAAAAACAGAAGTAGAAACAAGCAATAGCGCTAAAATAGCACAAAGCACGCGCTGGCATAATCTACCACCGCGCCCTCTGAATAACGCTATAGCTGTGAACTGCTTCATTCTCCCCTTGGGTGAGCCTTTCTGTGAACTTCCTTCAGATCCTTAGCAGTTAAATGCGTATAAATCTGTGTTGTAGAAACATCTACGTGACCTAGTATTTCCTGCACAGCCATAATGCTGGCCCCGCCTTCTAACAGATGGGTTGCGCAGGAATGCCTGAATACATGGGGTGAAACATCATGGTTAATTCCAGCCATGACGGAATATTTCTTAATGATCTTCCAGATACCCATACGTGACATTGGCTTGCCATACGGGTTCAGGAAGAGAGTTCTTTCGGTTATATCCTTGCAAAGCTTAGGTCTGCCATGAAGCAGATACTCATTAATAGCCTCTAATGCAAAACCACCTACTGGAACAACACGTTCACGACCGCCCTTCCCTTCGACAGTAAGAAATTCAGCAGTAGTATTAATGCTTGTCATGGTAAGGCTGATAAGCTCAGACTCACGAATGCCTGTAGCATAAAGAAGCTCAAGCATTGCCTTGTCGCGAAGGCCTAGACTAGTGTTAGTATCTGGCTGCTGAAGAATGCGTTCTATTTCTTCTATTGTCATTACCTTAGGAAGAGGTCTACCTATTTTCGGTCGTTCCAGCATAGCTGTCGGATCGAAATCGGTGATACCTTCCCTGAGAAGGAAACGGTAGAAGCCCTTGAGCGCAGACGACTTACGTGCCATTGAGCGTGGGGAAAGTTCTTTGTCGTGCATGGAAATCATAAAAAGGCTGAGCATGCCTTCAACTGTGGTATCTGTAACGGTTCTGCCACGTCCGGCGGCGAAATCGAACCAGTCTTGCAAATCTCGACGATATGCTTCCAGGGACTTGGGTCTCAAGCCCTTTTCCACAGATAGATAATTAAGAAACTGTTCTAGCAGTTCTTCTGACATGTTTGCTCCTAAAGGCCTATTTATGTTTTCTAGTTGGCCGTGTCTCTACTATTATCGGATTAAGCAACATTTTTATTTAGCACAAACCAAATATCAATGAATGAGGCCTTCGGCCTGTAATTCTCAATCCTCAATTTTCAATTCTCAATTAGAGAATGGGCACTAGGCCGGTTCAGGCAGTAGAGAACCAAAACAAACAATTGTGCATTATGCATTATGAATTATGCATTAGGGGTGAGCACCGAGCCGGTCGAAGCAACACAAACTCCCTAATACCTAATACCTAATACCTAAGACCTAAGACCTAAGACCTAAGACCTAATACCTAAAATCATTTTTTCAAATAATCGTTAAACAATTTACAAAAGATGCCGAAGGAGGGAGCTGAAAAAGTGTAAAAGCTTGAAAAATCAAGACTCTCGAAAGGAACAACAGTTCCATGAAAAAACATCGTAATATCATATTAGCTAGTGCCATGATGCTCTTAGCATTAGCTCCAGCCAGCTTCGCACAAGGCTACGAAGACGGCTACATGGCTGCACCACCATTGAACGACGGCTTCTATATTGAATCCAATAGCTCAATGAGCGCAGATAACAGCTGGTCAGGCGGTTCTGTTACTACCGGCTACCAGACCTACACAATCAAAAAAGGTGATACTCTTGGTTCAATCTCCAAGAAGTTCTTCGGCACCACAACAAAGTGGAAGCTCATTGCTGAAACCAACAATATCAGCAATCCAGGCGCCATCAAGATTGGTCAGGTAATTGAAATTCCTGCTACTAAACTGGAAAGAGGCGAAGGCACTGTTATGCGCCAGCAGCCACAGAACAATTACATGACAACTGATTATGCCAACAATCAGGCAATGATGTATAACAATAATGTTTATACTCCTCAGGTAAGCTATAACACTTACCCAGAACCAGTATACCAGCCAATCAGCGCTTACGGCGGAACAATAGGCTCCAGCTACGATGCTATGCCAACAGCTCCAGCTCCAGGCAATACCGTTACTGATCTGCCATTGCCACCTGTAACAAGCAATGACGACGCTGTTATTTATTCTGATGCCGGTCTGCCACAGATTATTCTTCCTGGCGACAACAACAGATTCAAGCTCAAGAGCGAACAGCAGCGCGACGTAACCTTCAGCGGTCTTACTGGTCTTGTAAACACTTTTTCAGCTTTCACACTCGGTGATCATAAATTTTCTACTGCTATTGGTTTTGAATGGAATTCTATTGAAAAACGCGAAGGAACCAGACTTGTTGCTGGCGAAGAAGGCGACTATTACAGATTCCCACTCATCCTCACCTATTCAGCAGAAAACTTTGAAGTTGCTTTTGTAGTTCCATTTGAATCCTACGATGTATATGCACCTGTTACCTACAACTTCAGAGACGGCACTGACTCTGGAATGGGCGACTGCGAACTTCGCTTCAAATTCTCCTCTCAGACTGACGATATGGCAACCTGTATCGGTCTTGGCGCATTCTTCCCAACAAGCGACATCGAAATCGGTGATACCGAAAGCGATAACGCATGGGAAATCTTCGGTGGTATATCAAGCAAACGCAAAGAAGGTGGAAACGTCCATCTGAACGGCGGCTACAGAGCATCTAGCAATGATAACACCGGTCATGACGGTATATTCGTAAATGCTGGTTTTGATTATAAAGCCAATGAATCATTTACATTCATGGGTGAAATCAATTACTTTGACAGTAATCACGCTGGCAAAACCACAGACCTGGTTCTTGGCGCACGTTATCACGTAAAGGAAGGAATGTCTCTCACATTAGCAGCACCTATTGCTCTTACTAACGATGCATTCTTCGGCTACGACTATCGTCTCCAGGGTATGCTCCAGTATCATTACTGATATATCAGTAAACAAAAAAGACCCACGCAAATGCGTGGGTCTTTTTTTATTCAGCTTTCAGCCGTCACTTAACACGTTCGCGCTTTTCTTCAAGAGTGCGGATATCAAGGGTTCTACCAGTAACAGCAATGTTCAGGTAGAATTCACGGGTATTGTTAGAATAGTCTGTAGCTTCAACCTTCAGAACATATGGAGTTACATTGTTTCCAGCGTCTACGTTTTCCTGGCGGAATACGTTTTCAATAGGTGTTTCCATTGAAGTAACAGATTTTTCATCAAATCTGGCCGGAGAATTTGTATCGTAGAGAATAGCTTTAAAACTCTGAACACCACAGTTCTTTGTTGTATCCATGTAACCAATGTTATCAAATGCACGTGGATAGAATATCAAACGGGAGTTTTTCTGACATACAAAGCCGTTCTTGTTAGCAATATCCATTATTGTTGAAACAGCGTCCGGACCCTGCAGATAAGTAGCGAACAATGCATTTACATCCTTAAAGTCTTCATACTTATAGCTGTTGCTTATAGCAGTATTCTTGTTGATATAAGGAATTTCTTCAACCTTCAGACCAGTATAAGTAGAATCATTGTCTCTGACTTTCATCTTATGAAGAGCAGCTGCAGTATTTTCAGAAGTGCCAAAGATATGATATCGGTTGGTTCTAGTATCGAGAACTATAACCTGAATTTCGGGAGCAGTAGTGTCATCACTTTCAAGATGGCTTACAGACTGCCAGTATTTACCATCCCAACTGGCCTGCTGTCCAAGGTCCTGAGCAAAATGAGGAGCGTCTTTGCCATCATCGTTAGCAGAAATTTCTGTTACAGCTTCCTTAGTCGGATCCATAGCATAGTTCTTTTCTCTTATATTCTCAGGTTTGGCTGATTCTGTTTTCTTTGGAGTATAATTGAATACTTCTGTAATATGGGTATTTCCGGCTGTATCCTTGAACATTGCAAATACAGTGAAATCTTTTCCTTCTGCACCGGCACTTTCATGCCATGGCTTCGGGTTCTTTATTTCAAAAGTACCCTTCACGGTATTTACAGAACCAATAAGTCTCTGATCTGGGTCTGATGCTGAATCAGCACGAATTTCCTTAGAACATTCAATACTTGTGATTTCAACAGATTCTGCTTCATGCCAATACCATTTAGTGCTGTGAGTATAGCCATTAAACTTAGAATCCTTACCATCTTTATTGGTTTCTGGTAAATCAACAAGACCGACGCCCTTTAAAGCATCTACAGAATTCTTTTCCAGAATATTATAGTCATATACAGGATAGTTGTAGAAGAAGGTCAAATCCATCTTTTCCTTGTTCTGACCAATATCTCTGTTTTTATCTAATTTTTCAACAGATTCAGCAATAATATCCTTAGCAAAATATGGGTTTGAATCAATCAAATCAATGCTAAAATTGAATTTAGATGTTGCATTGGTTGTGTTGCCATCTTCTTCAAAATATTTCGGTTCAGAATTTCCTTCAACACCGAAAACCTGAAGATTAGAAGTAACAGGACCACAATCATCATAAATCTTATAGTCAGCATGACCAATACCGTCAGAAATCTTGCATACTACGATACTGAGACCAACACTGCACTTTCTTACAGCGCCACTCTTTTCATAGACAAAATACTTTTCATCTGAAGCATCAATAACAATCTTGTTTGAAGAAGCAGGTTTTTCTTCTTCTTTATCGTCGTCTTTCTTCTTGTCTTCAGAATCTTCTTCGTCTTTATCTTTATCCTTATCTGCTTCCTTTTCGTCATCAGATTCATCATCGTCTGTTGGCATATTGGAAGGCTTTTCAGAATCTTCAGCTAATTCAAATTTGCCTTTTGTTTTACGTTTATAGGTCTGTTCTTCCCATACCCAGAAGAGGTTAGTAAGCTTATAACCTGCTGGCGGTGAATTAACCATGATTTTTACTCTGGCATTGTCTTCTGTATTTGTTGTCTCATCACCACCAATTGAAGGTGTAGTGAAGGTTACATAAAAACTGGAGTCACTTCCGTTACCACGGGCAGCGTCATCAGCCTTTGGGTCATAACCGATACCTTCAACA
Organism: Candidatus Avigastranaerophilus sp.; assembly: GCA_045639725.1. Taxonomy (GTDB): domain Bacteria; phylum Muiribacteriota; class Ozemobacteria; order Ozemobacterales; family Ozemobacteraceae; genus RUG334. The sequence goes on from JAZUDR010000193.1 coordinate 28,041, forward strand.
TGAATCTGCTTCTTATTGTCGTTTTCAACAATATAGGCCCTGTAATTCTTCGGTTCCGGCGGCTGCAGACCAAAATCCATACTGGACATGTCAACACCAGACTTACCCAGCAAATAATAAACAATGGTATCTGATTCGTCATCAACAGCAGCATAATTCCATGTTGGCTTTCTGCCTGGGGCGCCTCTGTTTACGAGCTTTACCTTACCATCTTCAAGAAGGAAAATATCATTCTTGTCATCCTTTAAAACTCTGTGAGGACCTGGCAGATATTCGTCTATACCATCGATACCTTCCATGTCATTAGCCTTAGTAGCTGCTATTAGTGGTTCGTCAGGATAAGCCTTGTTGGAACCACCAACAATACTGAAACCAAAGTCTGTGTCACCAGTACCTTTTGTGGCAAAAGAAGCCTGGAAAATATTGGAAGGACCAACACCAGCAGCGTCTGGAATTATTTCATCGCTTCCAGTAGTGCCATACTCTCTGGAAAAAGCTTCCTTAGCATCTTTTCTATTACCGCTGAGAGTAAAATATTCACTCATGGCCTGCAATGGAAAGAAATAATATCCACCGATTTTACCAATATCTGTATCTTCCTTAATCTTTAATTCTGCAGAATAAACATAATCATACTGTTCTGCCTTATATTTAAAATCTGCAGAATCAACAGGACTTGGGTTGTTGTGAACTACAGGGTCCCAGACTATTCTCAGCTTTACCTTACTTCCTTCTGGAATAAGATAATAAAAAGAAGCGTCATTTGTTCCCTGAATAAGTTTGACTGCATTACAATCAGAAACCTTCTGTTCAGTATTACTTCCTCTCAAAGTAATACCAACAGGCATGGCAGCTGCATTCGGGTGAGCTGGCAATTCACATGCGTGCACAATGCCAGTTGTAGCCAGCAGCAGAGAAAAGACTACCATACTCCTTGTTAAGTATCTCATAAAACAGCTCTCCTTTAACTACAGCTAAATTTTTAATTATTACCTGTTAACTGAATAACTTTTTCAAGGCGCTCCTTGCGGAACTCCTTATTACCCTTTTCCATCTTGCCTTCGCCAATTGATACTATCTTGGCTGTGAGAACAGTCTGCTTTTTCTGGATGTCGTTATAGGCACTAACAACATTCAAAGCCTCAACCTGATATTTATTCAAGGATTTATCCATTCTTGGAGCAGGAATAATCCACGGTATTTCATCTGTGTTACAATCTTTAACAAAGGCTTCAAGAGCGCTGGTATCAGGTTTACCTGGTGCTGCAGGTTCTTCACTTTCAGAATAGATTATACCCTGGAAAGGACAGTAGCCAAGACCAAGAACGCCTGAATCATAAGCTTCCTGCGGGAATGAACTGAGCTTCAGCAAAGCATGCTGTGCAGCCGATTGTGCTAAGAAATTTACTCGCAGGAAATGGAAATTTGTTACGTTCTGTTGCTTAGATTCCTTGCGGAACATAAAAACCGAGGAAGCCATAATCATGGCACCTAGTATAACCATCATAACGACTGGGATAGCCATAGCCCTACGGGATTTTAACAGATTATTCTTCAACGTTAAAATACCTCCTTCCGTAGAGTATAAGCCTGTTTTTATCTGGATAAGTCTTTTCAGTGGCCAGACGCCAGCTAATCTGAAGATAAATATCAACAAGCAATGGCTTGGTATTATTCGGATAAAGCTTCTGCAAATCCATTTCTATCAAATCCTTACTAACAACATCACTATTCTGTTCCGCGCCGTTAGGACATCCCTGAGGCCTGTGAAAAACCATTTGAGGAACCTTGAACTTTACATTCTTGTTTTCATGAGGATAAATAGTGTAAATACCCTTAAAAACATTACCTTTTTTATTTACTTCTTTTGTATTACCAGCAAAAGAACATGGAACGTCGGTTCCAGCGTCCTTTAACAGATTATCTGGTTCTACAACATACATCAGACGGTTCATTTCTTCCTTAGCAAGGTTGCCCGCTTCAGCTTCAGCTTCCTGCTCACGGGTTCCACGACTGGAATATGTTAAAAGACCAAATATAGGCAAAGCAGCAACACCCATCATTGCAACAGCAATAATGATTTCTGCAAATGAAACAGCTAAGCGATTTCGTTTTCTAACAGCCCTTAGTATCATCAAAGTTCCTTCTTTACTTTTACCTCTAGTTTGGCACCTGTCTGTGCGGTTGTGTTCAAATCTGGCTGAGAATGAGTCTTGTCATAGCCAAAAACTTCAACATTAACCATTGTGCCAGCATTTTCTTCCTTATCGATATTGAGCTTGCCAATACCCTTCATCAAAACCTTATTTATGACTTCGCCTTCCTTTTCTTCAGAGGCCTTTTCTTCATAGGTTCTGTTATAGATTATTTCGCCTTCTTTACAGCTTAATTCAGCTTTAAACACACAGCCTGTGTTAGCAGACTTATTAAAGGGCTTACAAATATACCAGCGCGCAATTACATTGCCACTGGAAGCCATTGGATTAATGGGAGAATTCTTGGAAATATTGAATTCATAGCCATCTTCTTTAACACCGGTACCGTTGATTTTTACTTCGGAACGGTAGGAAGCACGCTGCATTTCTTCACGCATATAGGTCAAGCCATTACGCATTTCGTTCTGCATGTTCAGAGACTTTGTGCTGCGCTGGAAACCGGTAGAAACGCCGGAGAAAATTTTGTAGGCAGCACCACATACCACTACAAATAAAATAGCGGCTATAGAGACTTCAACTATAGTAAAAGCGCGTTTGTTTTTGATAATCATGATTATACCCGTACACCATAATTATATCCTAAATAGCAAGAATATGCAAAAAAAAAGTCGGCGTTGCTCGCCGACATGAAGACCCGCTTCGCGGGAATGAAGACTTGCTGCGCAAGAATGAAGACTTGCTTCGCAAGAATGAAGACCCGCTTTGCGGGAATGAAGACCCCTTTCGGGGCATGAGCTCGCTTACGCTTCGCATGATTTTTAGCTCGCTTACGCTTCGCATGGGTTTTAGCTTGCTTACGCTTCGCATGGATTTTTGGCTCGCTGGCGCTTCGCATGATTTTTTAGCTCGCTGGCGCTTCGCAGGGTTGGACTTTACAAAAATTTACATTTTTGTTTGTCCAATTTTCGTTTTTCAAATGATTACTATTTAGGAAGTCAAAGATTTCCATATAAAAAAATTTAAGGAGACTTTTTATGGATAAGCTTTCTGAATTATCAACAAGTTTTGGAACAGAAATTATTAAGTTTTGTGAAAGACTTAGAATGAAAGGAATCTGCTATGCGAATATAAACCAGTTAATAAGAAGTGGCACTAGCATAGGAGCTAATATTTCTGAAGCCCATTATGCAATCAGTCGTGCCGATTTTATCAATAAACTTCAATTGGCTCTTAAAGAATGCAATGAGAGCTATTATTGGTTAAAGGTTTTTTCCAAAGCCAATAAAATAAAAGAATCTGAATACATATCAATAGAATCAAAATGCAGTAAAATTCGCTTTATTTTAATAGCTTCCCTAAAAACCGCCAAAACCAATGCCCAAAAAACCAAAAATGGCGACCTGCGAAGCAGCAATCCTAAAAATGGCGATTTGCGAAGCAGCAATCCTAAAAATGGCGATTTGCGAAGCAAAAGCCCAAACAATGGCGATTTGCGAAGCAAGAGCCCTAAAACTCTCCTCAATTCGCCGAAAGGCGTCTTCATACCTGCCGCATA
>JAZUDR010000194.1:0-4519 GCA_045639725.1 Candidatus Avigastranaerophilus sp.
TCGTAGCCATGTCGTTCTGTGAGCCAAGGAGTTGGGGGGGCAACTTGTCTTCCTAAGACCGCTTGGCCTCCGACTTTGTCATAATTCTGAGAAAAATCGTATGCAAAAACGCCCTTTACAAAGTCTTTATAAGACTTAGAAAGAAGAACCTTGCCTTCAGATTCATCACCAAATACAGCTAAGTCAATATCAGACTCCTTAGAGCATCTATCTTCTAAGGCAGAACCGAATAATACAATACGTTTTATCTTTTCACAGCGACTAGCTAATTTGACTATATTTTTAATATAATCAAGTTTAATATCAGCAACAGCAATTTCTTTGCCATCAATACTAATTGTTACAATCTTGCACATGCCAGTCCCCCAAAACTTCAAATGCCTGCATATCTGACACCTTCTTTTAGAACATTTTGATAATAAGGTAAAACAGATGAATAACGTCTGAATTGTTTAAGAGGTTTTATTGCAACAGAAACAAGCACATCATTTTCTAGAGATAAATCACTAGCTATTTCAGAGATTTTACTACGATACTTAGATATCTCTAAATAATCTAAGTCTACTGTAAGCAAAATATCTATGTCTGATTCATCATCATAATCATTTCTTGCATAAGAACCATACAAATAAGCATCATTAATACCACAGGGAAAAACTTTGTTACCCTGTTCAAATACTGTTTTTAATATTTTTTCTACCTTTGCAAGCATGGCATACCTCTAGCTAAATTATATCTGCAAACAGTAAATTAAGCAATAATAACAAAAGAAGCAGCAGGACAAACGCAAACTTCTTCCTTTTGTAGAACAAATATGAGTTGAACTTTATGTTGTATTGTTTTATCCTTGAAAGGAATAAAGCACTAAAAAGGAAATCAAGCATACTCAACCAAGGCCCATTCTTTGAATGTTTCTCGTCTCTACCAGATCCACGTAAAGATATAATCCAAAAACATCTTATGAAGGATATGCTCTTTATAACTCTTGGCGCTGTAACGAGCGGAGTCAGATTTTGGGAAAAGTGATAAAAGCAGTTATGAAAAAAAACAAGTCAAAATTAATATATGCTATAATTGCAAGTGTTATGGCGGGTAGTCCAGTTCTGGCATCTGATGATTCCATAATAAGCTCAAATGGTAAAGATATGTTTAAAATGGAATATATAGAGGTTGAGGAGTTTAATCCATATCCTTTAACAGATAAATTAAAGAAAGTAATAGAAAACGGTGTTTCTTTTTGGGCGGATATTCTGGCTCCTTATTCAAAAAACCGTGCTCCATTTGAAATACTAGTTCAGACTATGTGTAATATAGCAAACGCTACTGCTAATTTATCGACTTTTACATATAATTCTGGAGTACAAACCAACGAGTCTGGTGGTTCGCGTATTATTTTGGACTTTTTTAAGAATGGGCGTGAATTGAATCCTGTTAATTCACGTTCTATTCAGGATGGACTTTATTGTTGCGGTTTTATAACCGTTGGACAATATATGGGTGTGGACAGTGATAATTCTATTTACGGCTGGAATCTGGAACCTATTAACTCGACTCTTCCTAAGTGTGAACTGTCTACTGCTTTGTCCAGTGTTTTGAGTCATGAGATGGCCCACGTTTTGGGAGTATGCTGCAATTTGAGTGAGAATGGCATAGTTATTACTAAGCCTGGCATTTTGGGAGGGAATGTAGAATTTCATTATGCAAAATTTGACGAGGATTGTTCTGTATTTTCTACTCATCTATATGACCAGAATGGTAATCAGGCGAAGCCTGGTATGCCAGTTGTCACCACGGACTACCTAGAAGATTTGAGAAAAGCTAATGTTGATTTTGATATAAAAGATTTTTTCTGTGTTGACGTTTCTGATGAATTAAATGACGATCTGAAGATTAAGGCTAAGAAATATGGTGCTACCGACGATACAATTGGCAAATTGTATTTTAGAGGTGAAAATCTGTCTCAGGTATTAAACGGCAAAACCTTTGACGGTATTGATGGAATACCTGTCATAGGTTGGGAAGATAGTGATATTAATACTTATGCTCCTGATTTTAGTCATTTGGAACTTAAACACGGCTTGATGAGCCATCAGAATTATAGAAATTACAGTAGTTTAATGGAAGCAGAGCTTGCTGTAATGCAGGATATTGGATATGAAATAGACAGAAAGCAGTATTTCGGTTATTCCGTATATAATGACGGAGTGACTTTGGAGAACACTTTCGGTTATTCGGCCAGGAATGAAACTGGTACCGGATATGTTGAGGGTGAGTATAATCCCACACCATTAGGAATAGGTCTTCACATATACGGTTCAGACAATAATATAACCCAGGCTGCAGATATATTAACGATTGGCACTGGTGCTGCCGGAGTTCGTATTGATGGGGTAAAAAACGAATTCTCTGTAAAAAAAGGCGTTTCTGTCCGTTCTGATGGGAATAATGGTATTGGAGTTCTGTGCGCTTTCGGGAACAGCCATAAGATTAATATTGATGGAACTGTTACAGCTGATGGCGATGGTGGTAATGCTGTTCAGCTTGACTTTGGTTCAAATGTGTTGGGATTGCCTCTGTATCTTGGTTCTTACATAGATTTTTTTAAGATGGCAGACGCTGAAGGACAGGATATTATGTCTTTAAATTGGTCTGGGATATATCTAGAGGCAGAAGAAGAGTTAACTAAGGAGATGGTCAGCCAGCTAAATTTGTCTGGAACTGTTTCAGGAAAAAACAATGCAATATATGTGGCTAAGAATGCTTTTGTAAAAGAAATAAACATAAATAGCGGGGCCATTGTAAATGGTGATATAACTTCTGAATGGAAACATTTTGAACCTTTTAAAGAATTTTACAAAGCCACTCCAAGTGATTTAGAAGATTTTCCTACTGAGCCTTTGATGATAAAATACAAAGACCAATCAATTGATTTTGACAGGTATATTCCTGATTATGTTACTGATTTGAATATAAACGGTAATTTTGATTATAAAGATAATATCAATGGCCCGGATAATATTAAACTGAATATTAATAACGGTATCTTCAACTTTTATGGCAGCGCAGACGTTAATTCTGTTCAGGTTAGAAAAGATGCTTCGCTGTTAGGTGGTTCTTTTAAGCTTAATAATATGAACAGTAAGCTTGCAGAGGGTATGGATTTTGATGAAAACTCTGGAAAACTTATAAACAAAGGCACTATTGGGGCCCAGACTCCTATCGATTCTGACACTGCTCTTAATATTGAAGGAGTTCTTGTTAACGAAGGCAGCCTTCAGTTTACCGCAAACAATGATTATATCGGTAAAATCAATGTCTCAGGTAGTATTGAGGATAGGGACAGCAAACTAGTCATAGACCCAGACGGCATTTATACTCCGGGAAAAACCTATTCACTTGAATTTGTTTTTGAAAACGGGAACAGTAAAGACATCAACTGGAAGGAGCGTGAACAGTACCGTCAGGGAATGCTTTATTCCAAATATGATGCCGGTGGTGTTACCTTTGTTCTGGATAATCCTCTAGGGGAAAGCGGAGACCAGAATACCGACAATGCCTTCAATGCTCTTGCTGCTTTCGGTTCTTCTTCAAATGAAAATACCAGGTCTGTTGCTCAGGCTGTTTACCGTCTGGATGGACTTCGCGCCAGCAGGGTTCTCAGAGATATAGGCGGCGGAGAAAATAGTCTGGCGGTATCTATGAATATGCGTCATAACAGTGCTGCGGTTTCACTTTCCAAGCATCTGGACAGCCAGTTTGGAAGATTCAGCTTTGATGCTTCACAAAAGGAAAATGAAGAATATGGCTGGGTGGACCTGGGCAGAAACAGAAATAATTTTGGCAGAGGCTTAGGTAAATTAAACGGTTCCTCTGTAACTATAGGTGTTGATAAAAACCTTGACGGCAAATGGCGCTACGGGTTTTATGCCGGTTATGAGAATGACCGTTATTCTTCTGATTCCGCAACAGATAAAAATAAGAATACAAGACTGGGTTTATTCAGAGCTTTTTCTAATGATGTTAATCGTGGCCATATTTATATGGAATATGGATTTGGCCAGAATGACAATGACAGAAGCATCCGGGACCTGGGTCTGAAGGCTGACAGCAGTTACTGCCATCATGCGTTTGAAATCGGCGGAGAATATAAGCATATACATAACTACAGCAATGGTAAGGATTACCACTTTGCACCCTATGTCAATGCTTCCTTTGCCAGATACAGTCAGAAAAAATACTCTGAAACCGGTGCCGGTATTTTTAATCAGCAGGTCAAGGCTTTTGAAGATACTCTGATTACTTTCGAAGGTGGTCTGGAATTTCAGCGTGAGGCAAAGAAGGGAAGCTACACTGCCAGAATCGGTTACAAAAGTATTGTCAGCTCTGCCAACCCGTCACTTAGTTTTGCCTACGAAGGAAATCCTGATGTTTTCTATGAAAACAGAACTAAGATTGACAGAGATTTTATTACTGCCAGCTTTAATCTGGAATACAGATTAAAAAGAAATCTTTCTTTATC
>JAZUDR010000195.1:0-21238 GCA_045639725.1 Candidatus Avigastranaerophilus sp.
CCCATAAAATTAACCTTTCTATTCAAATTTTAATTTTTTTTAAGCAAAATAGCAAGGAAACCATAATCATAAATTTTATTTGTTATTAATTGAATTAACTGCTGCTTCGACCAGTTTAACGCCAATGCCTAATTTGAAAATAGAACATGAGACAAGATAGTCGGTGGGATTTTACAAAAAAATAAGCCGCTTCGATTAAGGAAGCGGCTATTTTGATAATTATCTGCTTGAAGCTGAGATTTACTTATCTTCTTTTAGAGACTTTCTGCAGTGTTTTAGGGGGGGCTAATGGGGCTTGTTGCAATAGGCTTTTGGCTTTTGGCTTTTGGCGGCAGTTGGGGCTTAACCCTCCTTTCTAAGGAGGGACTAAGGGAGGTTTCTGCGAAACTTCGAATCTTGGCAGAAAGTAGCTATAAGCAGCAGAGAACCAAAACAATCAATTCCGCGTCAGCGGTCTTCATTTTTTCAATTACACAGGTAAGCTTATTGAAACCTACTTTATACTTGCTATATATAATATAAATAGTTTAAAATATCTAATATAGGGAATAAACAACAAACAGGGGCAACATGAAAAGGCGAATCCGACCAATTGGTCTTATTATAATAATTTTAGCTTTATTTCTTGAAGTTACCTTCATAGGCTGCGGTGGAAGCAGTAACAGCTATGACGATTTTGTCACCCCACATGAAGACAAGTCTGTTACATATACCACATCAGGGGGTTATTCATCGAACCGTGGAACCTTTTCTATCACCTCTAAATATTCTGATTTCATGGCAAAAGCTACTGAAGAAAACACGTTAAAGCAGAACTGTTCAATAATCCTTCAGGAACGTGAGCCTCAGGCCAATGAAAGCAAGCTTTTTGGTGGTGTAGCAACCCGAATATACAGTCTTGTTGCTTCATACAACGAATCAGGTTACAAACGGGTCCAAAGAATTGAACAGGCAAACAGGCCAATAGAAATCACTATCAGTCATGCCTTCCCAACCAATACAAAAAGCTTCTATCTTGCTTCAAGAGCTAACAAAGATGCTGATTGGCAATATTCAAAACTGGAAAACGATTATACAAAGAGTAACCAGGTTGCAGCAGCCCGCATGTCAGGCGGCAGCAGCGCAAACTTCACTTTTAATTTCACAATATACAGTCTGGGTCAGGAATTCACAATTTTTGGTTCATCAGATGAATTCACAACTCTGCAGGATGTCTTAGATAACCTAAGCATTACAAAGATGGATTACTCCACTGATTTGCCATACTTAGATCTTAAATTTAATGATGACAACGAAATGGTCTATAAAACAGACCTGATTATAAACACTTTTCTCACTGCCAATTCCTGGAATTTCAATCATAATACAGTAAAAACTGTCATTACTTTTCTTTCAGACAGCAATAGAACAATCGATAGTCTCAGAGTAGTCGGCAATTCAACACAATATGCCAATCAAACTGTATCTACAGAGCGCATCGGTGCTGGCGATAAATATGTCCACACCATAACTTTCGATGATTACATCGCACCTGAAACCAGCGGTCAGACAGCAACCTATTCCTTCACGCTGAAGCTCACTGATGTGCCTTTAAGCGAATTTCCGGCAGATTTCACAATTAAGTCAATAGTCAAAGACCGCGCAGACATCACATACGCAACAGAAGCAGGCTTAAGCCGCGACATGGTTCTATCATATTTAAAGCCTGTTTCACCTTCTCAGAATGCAGTAGATGTAGAAAAAGATTCGACCCTGACCATGAAATACATTGGTCACGACGTGGCTTCCATTTCAGTAGAATACATTTGTGACGGTGCGACTTCTTCTGTAATCATGCCAGGTCTGCTTGTAAAAAATACAACAGACAATACTATTACCTTCACGCCCGAAGAAAACTGGCCCGAAGGCAAAAGCATTACCGCCTCAGCTACAGCATACTGCTGTGAAGCCCATAATCCTAATGGTATAAGAGTAGCAACCTTTACTTTCACCACTGCTGTTGCCTCAGAACCAATTATTCCAGACCCGGTTCCAGCACCGGTTACGGTTTCCATGATTATTCCAAGCCCGACAACAGATGTAGATGTGAACACACAGATTACTCTGCAGTTCTCTGACGCCATCAAATGGGTTAACGCATATCACACAATTCCTAAGCTTTATAAGGGCGATATTACTGTTCCGATAACAGTCCCGGACTTTGATGAAGGCGCAGGCACAATAACCTTCCAGCCCACAGAAACCCTGGCCTACAACGCAAGCTACACTCTGGTATTCCAATACCTTTATGACAGCTTCATGAAGAAGGAAATTGCCACCACTACCTTTGAATTTTCAACCAGTGATGGTATTCATTCACAGGCTACGATTTCAGACGTAGGGAATCTTACTGTCGGCTCAAGCTTTACAACCAACCCGACCTTTACAATTGATTTCGGAAAAGATATTTGTATCGACGGCAACATAAATGAAGGCAAGCTCACACAGGCGCTTAATTCTGTAAAGGTCTACAACGCCAGTGACACACTTATAAAGCCCGACCAGCCCAAATATGTATGGGTAGCTTCTTATTCAAAGATGATGCTCTATTTCAATTATCCTCTTGAAGAAAATGCAAGCTACACAATCAAGATGGGAACAGGCATCACAGACTATGAAGGCCTGACGATTACGCCATTTGAGCCTTACACATTCTCTACTCTGCCGATGATTACCTGCGAAATGACAACACCGAATCCAACTGTTGATGTTGCCCGTGACACAAGCGTAGTCATACAGTTCTCTGACCAGATAGACTGGAACACCAGCCTCAGTAATGGTGTAAATATTTTTGCTGGCAAAGCAGAAATCAACTGCACCAAAAGCTATAATGCAACAGCAAAAACTTTAACACTCACCCCAAGGAATCCGCTTAATTACAACGCAAGCTATACCGTTCTTGTAGCTCCGGGCATGAAAGACCCGACAACAGGCCAGCAGATAGCCAGCGGTTCCTTCAGGTTTGAAACAGAGCTTGTGGCAGAAATAAATGACTTATACAACGAGCCTATTATCTCACCCCAAAACCTGGATTTCGGCTATAAAGTCTACTTCGGGCAGAAAATAAACAATCACCTTGTGGCACAAAGTTGTCTGCATCTGAAAAAAGGTGATGTAGAAATAGCCTATTCATCAATTGAATGGATGAGGGATGCAACACATCCTGATGTTTTAAGAATACGTTTCCAGACTCTTGAACCTGCGACAACCTACACTATTTCTATGGATCCGGTTACAACAGCCGACGGAAGAGTTATGCACCCGTTTGATCCAATCACATTTTATACTGTTAATGACATAACCACGTTAGTTACAACACCAGCCACAAAAACAAATGTAGAACCAACGACACAGATAGTTTTCACATTTTCCGAAGACATCAACTGGTCCGGTTCAGATGACGACAAGCGTTTGTTCAGCCTGACCCGCGGGTATTTTGATATTTCTGATACAATACAAAGCTTCACCTATGCCACGGCCGCCAAGACAATTACCATAGACCCGGGTACACTGCTCTACAATGCTTCCTACACAATAAAGCTTGCAGAAGGACTGACCAACAGAAACACACTTCAAAAAGTTGCTTCTGCAACATTTACATTCACAACAAAAGACACAAATCACATCATAGCCACAGCAAAGCTTGCAGATGCCAGCAATGTTGATGGTCAGGCCATACTTATACCGACCATATCAATTGATTATAAGAACCCGGTAATGAACATAAGTCTTGCTGAAGCAGCATTGGAATTCTATTGCGAAGGTAATTTGATGACAGGCTACAGACGCCAGTGGTCAAGAGATTTAACGAAACTGGATGTATACTGGACCGCAACTCTGCTTCCAGAAACCAATTACAGCTTAAAAATGGTTAATTCCATTCAGGATTCTGAAGGTAGAATCATAGACCCCTTTGCGCCCGTAAACTTCAAGACAATGCCGAACATAAAGGCTACGCTTGTTGAACCGACAACACTCGACGCTACCATTGATTCAAATATCGTGCTGAAGTTTTCTAACAGCATAAGCTGGAACGAAGCAGATGACGCCGGAAAGCTTCTCCTCAAGATAGCCAACAAGCAGGTGGTAATAAACAGCTTCACTTATAATGACGCCGCCAAAACCCTGACCATGACCCATGACGAGCCATTCATCCATAACACAGTCTACACTCTAAAAATACTGGATGACCTGGTTAATGACACAACACGTCAGGAAGTCGCAACAGACACCTTTACCTTTACAACCGATAACGGCACCCAGGACAAGGCAACTATCCTTCTCAACGATGAAACAAAAGCCGAAGATGGTAATGCCTATCTGATGCCGGTATTTACCGTTGACTTCAAAAAGATGGTGCTCAGCTCAAGCTTAGATACAGCCAAGAATGCTATCAAACTATACAGAGGCGGAACAGAAATCACTGCCCTTAAAAAGACCTGGAAATCCGATTACAGAGAATTAGAAATAGCCGTCACAATTCCGCTGGAGCACGATACCCTCTATAGGTTCACAATGGATGAAGGCGCCAAGAACTTTGAAGGCACTTATATAACTCCTTTTGATAACTTAGAATTTACCACAATGGATAACATAAGTGTCAGCCTTAAATCCCCAATCACAGCTACCAATGTAGCACTGGCAACCCCAATTATCCTGACATTCTCTAATGCTGTAAGCTGGTCTAATTATTACGAAAGCTACATAACCTTCAGAACAGGCAGCAAAAACCTGCTGATAAGCGATTTCCGATACGAAGAAAATACGGCTAACGGAAGTTACACACTGACCATTACTCCAGCAGAACCGTTATTATACGATACCAATTACAGTATCATAGTTGCTGCAGGAATAAAGAATAACGAAACAAATCAGCTGACCACATCAGCTAATTTTGATTTCAAGACCGACCAGGGAACTGCTGTTCCCGCTACTCTCATAAGAGACCCCGCCGACGAGGTCGATGACCTTTATGTTGTAGCTCCTACATTTATTGTTGATTTTGGCGCTAAGGTGCTTAACGGCCCGACAGCAACAGCATCAATCAGACTATATAAGAGCAACAATGTAGAATACAAGGATATTTCCAAGACCTGGATGACCACAGACAAACAGAAACTGAAGATTACTGCTGTCAGGTTGCCGGCCAATACTACATACACCCTTAAAATGATGTCTGGCGTTCAGGATAAAGAAGGCAATCCCATCACTCCATTTGCCGAATTCACCTTCACAACGACCGATAACGGCAACGGCTCAGAAAACAATCCATATCACATTTATACGCCAGCCCAGCTTGACGCCATCAGAAATGACCTTACTGTCAGCTATATACTGCAAAGAGATATTGATATATCGCCTGATTTCTATACTTCCAACTTCAATACCATTGCAAGCGGCTGGATTCCGTTGGGTGACAAAAAAGAAAGCTTCACGGGCACCTTTGACGGTAACAATCACACCATTACAGGTCTGATGATAAAGCGCCCGAACAAGGATTCCGTCGGTTTATTCGGTCAGATAGCAGAATCAACCATTAAGAACCTTCACATCACCAACGGCACAGTCAACGGTCAGGATTCCTGTGGCAGCATAGTCGGCTATTCTTACCTCAGCACAATCAACAACTGTGCAAACGATAACGTTACCATCAATGGCGACACTTATGTTGGGGGAATATGCGGAAGCATCTACTCAACAACCGTTACAAACTGCCGCAACAATGCTTCTGTAGTCTGCAATTCTGAACGCGGCGGCGGTATAACAGGCTGGACTAAGGACTATTCAAGAATAAGCGCCTGTTTGAATCAGGGTTCCGTCAGCACAACCATTGGCAGCCACACTGGCGGTATAGCCGGCTATAATAATGGTACTCTGGAAAACTGTCTCAATACAGGTTCGGTCAGCGGTTATCAGTATGTCGGTGGCATCTGTGGCAGCAACAATGTTTCTGGTAAGCTAGACAGGTGCATAGCCACAGGCAATTTCAGTGTTTCCAATCTTGGCGCCGAACTTGTAGGTGGTATATGCGGCTACAATGATTCCACAGCAAATGTCTATAACTGCGTAATCACAAACAGCACAGCCATAAATGGAATAGTCTGCAGTATGGACTGCGAAACGGTTTATAATTATGAAGACGGTTCAGACAAGAACAAGAATCATTTTTACGGTTCAATCAGCGAATTAAACAACGCCCTGTGCACCGGTGCCAACTGGAGTGACGGCGAAGTCTGGAGTAGTCTTTACTGGACGCTTCAGAGCGGTGCTATCCCCTATCTAAATAATATACCCTAATTGAGCTGGAAGCTAGAAGCTAGAAGCTTGAAGCAGGGCATTATTTAATACGAAGCGAGTATAAGGCATGTTGCAATAGGCTTTTGGCTATTAGCTATTAGCTGCTGGCCGAGAGCGAGCAGGCCGCTCGAAGTTTGAAGCTGGAAGCTTGAAGCAGGGCATTATTTAATACGAAGCGAGTATAAGGTATGTTGCAATAGGCTTTTGGCTATTAGCTATTAGCTGCTGGCCGAGAGCGAGCAGGCCGCTCGAAGCTTTGTGCAGCTTTAATATGCTCTGTGCTTATTCCTTAATGCATAATTATCAGGGCGCTTTGCTAAGAGGGAGGAAAGGCGCTGTCGCTAAAAGGGCGGCCTTTCGGCCTAGGAGAGGATTGTTTTGGTTCTCTGCTGCTTTAATACGCTCTGTGCTTATTCCTTAATGCATAATTCATAATTCATAATGCATAATGCATAATTGAGTGTGTTGGTTTG
Organism: Candidatus Avigastranaerophilus sp.; assembly: GCA_045639725.1. Classification (GTDB taxonomy): domain Bacteria; phylum Muiribacteriota; class Ozemobacteria; order Ozemobacterales; family Ozemobacteraceae; genus RUG334. Next base: position 6,810 of record JAZUDR010000195.1, read on the forward strand.
GTGCTGCTTTTAGAGAGTTTGTGCCAAGATTCGAAGCTTGGCAGAGAGCCGGTTGAAGCAGCAGGTAACCAAAGCAAAAAATTGTGCATTATGCATTATGAATTATGAATTAGGGCAGAGCACCGAGTTGGTTAAAGCAGTAGAAACTAAAGCCAAACCCTTTACAGAAGCCCCATAAATAGGATAGAATATAGTTGAGTAAAACTGTACAGAAAGTATCTCGGGGGCATTATGAAGAAATCACGTCAATTAGTTATATTATTATTAATTCTAGTAGCTATAGCTGAAACAGCCTTTGTTGGCTGTGGCGGTAGCGGTGATTCCAACAGCTTCGACGAAGTCAGTCGCAGTATTAGCACTATTGTATCAAATGACGCTAAGGCAGATAAAAACGGCAAATTTTCTGTAGCAACTTTCTCTACTAATGTTTCTTATGTTTCAGCTAGTGCCTTAGAAGAAAATACTATTGCCCCGAATACTGATATAACCCTTTCTGCAAGAGCTTCATTAGACCAAAAGATTGGTGTATTCAATAACTATAACACCCAGATTTACAAGCTGACAGCAGTTAATAGTGACGGTGGTTCTTCAATATTCAACAGCAAGCAAGAAATTACTACTGTTAATAAGCCTATTACCATAACAATCAATCAGTTGTTTCCACCTGATGCTACTAATTTTTACATGGGCGCCCGAAGCTCTTCCAGAGCTAACTGGCAGTTTACAAAGCTCTCAAAAGAATTTTCACGTGTATATACCAATAATAACAAGAGTGGCGACTATTCTGCAACCTCAAGAATGGCAGTAAAGACAGATGATATATATTTTACCTTCTCAATTACTACCTACCGCCTTGGCGAAGAAATAACAATCGTTTACGACAGCGATGGCTCTTCTGGAACCCTGGCAACCGGCACTCCAAGCATCAACAGTGTAATAGGCATGACCTTTGCAACTGATTTGCCCTACCTTGACCTTAAATTCAATGAAGCAGGCGAATATGTCTATAATACAGACTTAGTATTCACAACCTGCATTGAAGCTTCTAATCTTGGATCACTTTTCTCAGGTGCAACAGCCAAAACTATTGTAACCTTCCTGACAGATAGCAATAAAATAATAGACAGTCTTCAGATTGTTGGCAACACAACAAAATTTGCTAACCAGACCGTTTCTGCAACAAGAGATGGTGCCGGTGACAAATATACTCACACAATAACCTTTGACGACTATCCGAACCCGTCAAGAGGTGGAAGAATGGCCACCTATACCTTCACCTTGAAGGTAAGGGATGTCTTACTTAGTGAATTTCCGGAAAAGGTTCTTGTAAAAACCATTTTTACAGACACTACTCCAATTACATATTCTGCTGAAGCTAACCTTACAAGAGAAATGCTTCTCTCTTACCTTGCAGCAGTTTCTCCAGTAATAAATGACGGTGAAGTTCCTGTAGGTTCAAATCTTGTAATGAAGTATATCGCCCACGATATAGCTTCTGTTACAGTAAAATACACCTATCCAGGTCTTAGTGAAAGCGTTGAAATGCCTGGTAGCTTTGCAAAGGATGCAGACAACAACCTGTTAACCTTCTACCCTGGCATTCCGTGGCCGTCCAACCAGACAATCACAGCCTCTGCTTCAGCCTTCTGCTGCACTCCGCACGGTGCAAACGGCATAAGCACCTGTCAGTTCAATTTTAAAACAGGCGATACCGGCAGCGGTCCTATAATTATCGGTACAGATACCTATGACCCTGTTACTGTATCAATGCAAAGTCCGTATCCAACTGACGATGTAGACCCATACACCGATATCGTATTGGAATTTTCTGACGATATCGCCTGGGAAGACTCATACACATCTGTTTTGAAGCTTGCTTCAGGCACACATCCAATGCAGATTGCAACTCCAACCTTTGATGCAGCCGCAAAGACTATTACCTTCAGACCAATTGAAAACTTCAGATATAACGCAAGCTATACCCTTATTTTTGAAGGTCTGGCAGACCCGGTAAACAAGAAATATATCAGCCTTTGCGATTTTGCATTCGGCACCAGCGACGGAGCCCACGGCACAGCTACCATTGTTGCCTCAGACAGCAGTGTTGTAGACGGCCAACTGATAGCTCAGCCAACCTTTGTCATTGATTTCGGCAAAGACATCTGCAAAAGCGACTATATCAACCAGAACAAGCTGGAATATGCATTCGAAGCAATCAAGGTCTACAAGGGCCTGAACATTGTTCCTATCGGTAATCTGGATAAACATTGGGTAGAGCTTTATCACAAAATGGAACTGAGCTTCAAAGTTCCTCTGGAAGCAAGCGAAACCTACCATATAACCATGGATGATGACGTCTTAGACTTTGAAAATGTTACCATCACACCATTTGAACCATATTACTTTGGTGTTCTTCCTGATATTACATCTGAACTGGTAATCCCTGCCTCACCAATAGACGTTGATATCAACACAAACCTTGCAATACAGTTCTCACATCCAATAGACTGGATTTCATCATATTCAAAAAGCATAAATCTTTTTATTGGCAGAGAAGAAATACCAACACATAACTATGTATATGCGTCTGACACTAGCACAGTAACCTTTGAGCCGAAGGAACCCATGCTCTATAATGCAAGCTATGTAGTATTGATAGCTCCGAATCTTTACAATGCTTCTACAATGCAGCATATCGCCAGTAATGCCTTCTATTTCGAAACCTGTGATACAGACCATCTCAAAGCTACTGCAAAGCTTACAGATGCCAGCAAAAAGCCAGACGGAAAGGCAATCATTAAGCCTACTGTAGAAATAGATTTCGGTGCCAGAGTTCTTAATTATAATGCTGCAATCGCGGCCATCAGACTCAAAAAGAATGGTGTTGAAATTTCAATAACTCCTTATGCAGTATGGAAAAACACTTATCAGGTTCTTGAACTGACCTATACCCTTGAACCCAATACAGATTATGTTCTGACCATGGATGAAGGTTTAAGAGTATTCGACGGTAAATACACTGATCCTTTCGATGAACTGGCCTTTACAACAGCAGACGACATAACTGCCACACTGACAACTCCGGCCGGTTCCCCAGTAGCAGACCCACCAGCCAATCTGGTCCTGACCTTCTCTGATGATATAGCCTGGAGCAATTCAGAAGACGACAAGAAGGTATTCTATCTGGAAAGAGGCCGTGAGCCAATAAATTCAAATCTTAACCAGTTTGTTTACGCAACAGATACGAGAACCTTAACCATCAGCCTTAAGGAAGCACTGTTCTACAATGCCTCATACACACTTGGCATTGATGATGGTCTTGTAAACAGCATTACAGGCCAGAAGATAGCAACAGCCAGCTTCTATTTTGAAATCAGTGACGCACCTCATCAGCAGGCAACCATAGCTTTTACAGACGGCGTCAGCACTACAGACAAAGCTGCAATAAAGCCAACCCTTACAGTTGATTTTGGTAAGGCAGTCATGAACGAAAATGACACAGCAGATACCATCAGACTTTATAAAAAGGATGAACCAGAAAACATTCTCACAGGCTGCTACATACGTAAATGGCCTACCGCAAAGAACAAGGTTGAATTAAAGTTTACATCTGCATTGCTCCCAGAAACAGAATATATCATCAAAATGGAAAGCTCACCAAAGGATTATCAGGGTATCCCGATAGATCCATTTGCAGACTTTGAGTTTAAAACAATGTCGAACCTCTCTGTTGCAGTCACAGAACCTGCAGACCTTACTGCAGCACCTGTAGACACAAGAATAGTATTACAGTTCTCAGACAGTATAAGCTGGAATGAAGCAGATGATGCTGACAAAGTCCGCATATGGTTTAACGGAGAACAGTTAGCAAAGAAAAAATATGTTTATTCAGATGCTAATAAGACTCTTACAATAACAATGAAGGAAAATTTCCTGAACAATGCCACTTATACTATAAGAGTAGAAAAGGGTCTGATAAATACAACAACCGGACAGGAAACCGTTCCAACAGAAATAGGCTTCCGAACAACTGACGGGACTCATGACAAAGCAACTATTGAAATGGATCCAGCCAGCATAGTTGACGGTGAAGCCATTCTAAGACCAACTATTTATATAGACATGAAAAAAGCTGTCCTTAATGCTGACCTGTTGAAGGTAAAGGAAGCTGTCAGAGTATTTAATGGCACTACTGAAGTAAATACAGTTCAGAAAACCTGGGCTACAGAAAACATTAAGATGAAGCTGACATTCCTGTCAGACAGCCTAGAACCTCACACTACCTATAAGGTAACAATGGATGAAGGCATAAGAAATTATCTTGGTGTATACATAGACCCATTTGATGACTTTGAGTTCACCACTCAGAATATGATTGGCGTAAACCTTGTCAGCCCGGCTAACATAACCAGCGCACCAATAGATACAGAAATCAAGGTCGGATTCACAAATCCGGTAGACTGGATAGACGGCGAAAGGAACAAATTCACATTAAAGATTGGTGATACGGTAATAGCCTTTGCAGATGAAAATGCTTTTACATATAATTCTGCAGACAATACTGTTACCATAAAAACCAAGGAACCTCTTCTCTACAATACCACTTATACGCTGGCAGTAAAGAAAGGCATCAAGAACAATACAACCCAGCAGATAACTGAAGCACAAACCTTTGAATTTACCACTACTGATGGTTTGCACTCACAGGCAGTCCTTATCGTATCTGAAGCAGATAAGGTCAACGATTTGCTGACTACTCAGGACCAGGAAGAAGGCGCAAAAGACATGCTTGTAGTAACCCCAAGCTTCATAGTTGATTTCTGCAAAACAGTAAGCAACGAAGCAACAGCCATTAATTCGATAAAACTTTTCGAAGGCGATACTGATGTTACAAGAACTTCCCAGATAACAAAAGCCTGGGTTGGCACAAATAAACGCCAGCTCCAACTAAAATTTGATGGCACAATAATGCTCAAATCCCATACTATTTATAAAATAACAATGAGTGAAAGCGTTCCAGATGTAGAAGGTGCAGCTATTGAGCCATTCGAAGACTATATCTTCGTGACAACCCCGAACGGCACAGGAACAGAAGCTGATCCGTTCCATATTTATACACCTGCCCAGCTGGATAGCATGCGTAAAAACATGCAGTGCTTCTATGCCCTCAAGAAGGATATAAACATTGCAACCTCTACCTATACTTCAGAAACAAACAGCAAGGATTACGGCTGGACACCAATAGGAAATACCGACACCAGTTTCGGAAACGGCAACAAAGCTGCCGGACTTGATGGAAACGGTCACAAAATCATCGGTCTTAGCATAAACAGACCAACATCAACAAAATCAGTCGGTTTATTCGGCAGAACAGTTAACGCAAAGCTTAGAAACATTATATTTGAAGACTGTAAGGTTATAGGCGAAGAAGCTGTTGGCTGTCTGGTTGGTATGGCTAATACAACAGAAATCAACCGTTGTGCAGCAGAAAGCAGTTGTCTCATCAAGGGTGTTTCCTATGTAGGCGGCATCTGTGGAACCTGCTATTCAACAACAGTAAGTAAATGTAGAAATTCAGCAAAGGTAACCAGTTCTGGTGCTACTGGTGACTCCTGTGGGACAGGCGGAATCGTTGGCTGGAACAACGTTCAATCCAGAATTTCCAGTTGTTACAACAATGGTCAGGTTATTGCCGTAGACAGACCTTGCGGTGGTATTACCGGCTTCAATAATGCAAACGTCAATAACTGCGGAAACGACAAAGAAGCCTATGTAGAAAGCAATAAGGATACAGGTGGTATCGTTGGGAAAAATGCCAACTCAGGCAAAGTCGACAAATCGCTTGCATTCGGCAATATCGTTGTCACAAATCTTGCAAGTCTGAACATTGGCGGCATTGCCGGCTCTACAGATGAAAGCGCAATAATCTGCAATAATGTCATAACCAATGCTACCTATCTGAACAGTAGTGCATGCACCACAGTAGAACAGGTTGTCTATGGTTATGTTGAAGGCGAAAGAATATATAACAACCAATACTTTGGCAGCCTTGAAGAACTTTATAGGGGCGCTGGCGACACAAGTCTCTGGAAGGACGGCGAATGCTTCGACAGCAATCTGTGGGTCTTCCAGCAAGACGCCTTCCCGACTGTAAAGGATCTCCCCTAACCCCTCAGAGGCCACTCTCATACGGCCTCTATTAAACCATCAAGCCCTTAACTAAAATAACGCCTCTATATTATATGTAAATATAGAGGCGTTTTTATGCCCCCTAAAAAAATTTTAATTTTTTATAAAAAAAAGCTAAAGGTTCCAATAAGTTAAGACGATAAAGATAGTGGAGAGATATTAAATAAAAAAAAGGAGGCATAAAAGGTGATAACTGACATGTTTGCCGGTAGCAACCAGAGCGTAAATCTAAGTGCTTTGATTTCTTCCATTAATGCCGGCGCAAGAGCTAGCCAGACTAATGCAGGTGACGACGAATCATCTAAGCCATTAGACTTCGCAAGCTTATTAAGTCAGACTATGGATTCATGTTTTTCTGCAGATCCTCAGTTAGTAGCCCTTCAGGGCGCTAATAAGGATTCATCCCAGAGTTCAGTTTCCAGTATCAGTTCCTCTTCACTACCCAAAGTATCATTCAATCTGGATACCTACAATTCTTCCCCGTTCATTAACATGAGTGAACGTAATAGTTTTCAGAGTTCCTTCGATGCAGCCAGCAGTCGGGATATATCTCAGCCAAAAGCAAACCTAAGCTCAGATACAAAAGATCAGACTGTTAGTAAAGAAACTCAGAAAGTAGAAAAAGAAGATTCCGACAACAACGTTGCAAAAGAAGCTTCCGAAAAAGACGAAAACGTTCAGGCTCAGGAAGAAACCAAGGTTTCAGAAGAAAATGAAGGTGAAACTGATGTTGAACTCAGCATGGCCGCTGATGTAACAGAAGAAGTTCCTGTCATAGAAGAAGTTGCTTCTAACGACAATGCTTCAGAAGAAATATCGGTTGAAGCTGTTTCAACAGAAGAAAACCAGGTTGTAGAAGAAGCTACACTCAAAGCCAGTGAATCAGACAACACAGAAGAAGTTGTTAAAGCTGTAGAAGTAGAAGAAACAGACAATTCAGAAGTAGCAGAAAGCACTGAAGAAGCTGTTAAATTCGCAGAAACAGATGATTCAGAAGAAACCGAAAAGGAAGAAGTTGTAGAAACCGAAAACATCAATACTGAAATATTTGCCCAGGCCCAGCAGAATACTGCAAAGGTTGAAAGCGAAGAAGAAGTAGAAGTAGTTGAAGAAGTTGAAGCAACAGACACTGAAAACAAGGTTTCTGAAATCAAACTGGCAGCAACTGAAGACACTCAGGAAGCAGAAACTGAAGATGACGACACCGAAACCAAGGAAACAGCAGAAAGTGACAAGCTTGCTAACGCAGTAAGTCACCAGGTTAAGGCCCATGACAACCAGAAGGAAGAAGCTGTTGCAGCAGAAGAAACTGTTGTAGAAGCAGAAAGCCAGGAAGTTGCAAGCAATCTTAATCATCAGAAAAAAGCTGAAGTTTCTGAAGAAAAGGTAGTCGAAGAAAACACTGATTCTGAAGCAGTTGAAGCAGCAGCCGAAAATTCTGAAAATTCAGAAAAAGAAGTTGCAAAATCAGACAGTAAATCAGAAAAAGAATCCAAATTTGATGAAATCGTCGAAACCTTGCAGAAGGACGACAACGTTGTTCCAGAAGAAAGTCTCCGCAAGGAATTTGCAAGACTTACCGGTCAGAACGAACAGGCTAGTTCAGAAAATGCAGATACTGCAGTAATGGACCAGACTGTAGTAGCTATGGAACAGCAGGCACCCCAGGCTGCAGCAACAGCCGACAGCACTGCAGAAGAAACTGCAGATAAGATTTTTGCAGCACTCACCGAAAAGCTTGACGGAGTTGAAGGCAAAAGCTCTAAGACTCAGGTAGTCGCAGGTAATGCAGAAGGTGCAAACAAAGGCTTCAGCATGAATCAGAATAATGGTTCAGGCATGAACAATGGTTTCTCCTTCCAATCCGGTTCTTCACAGACCTACGATGCCAGTGGAAAAGTAGCCCAGCCACAATCAGCACCGGCAATGAATTTCTCAGAACTTCTTACGAAGGCTGAAATGATCAAAACCAAGGATGGAGCCAAGGTAATGAACATTGAAGTCGACCAGGAAGGTATGGGAAAGCTGGAACTTGAGTTAATCTCCAAGGATGGCGAAGTTACAGCAAGGCTCTCAGCCGAAAGTGACATGGCAAAAATCAAGCTCGAAGAAATAGCACCCCAGATTAAAGAAAATTTACAAGAAAAGGGTGTGAACTTAACACAAATTAGCGTGGACGTTTCTTCGAAAAATGCCGATGATAACCGTAACGAATACCAAAGTTTTGGAAAAAAGAACAAATCCGCTCGTTTGGATAGAGTTGGAAACCGCTCTACAAGCGAAATAATTAGAGAAAACATACTTCCAAATCTAAGGCGTCAGGCTCTGAATATTCAGAGTGTAGACATTACGGTATAAGAAAGTTGAACTAGGAGGCGAAATTTATGGCAATTGAAACCATGACCGAAGCTGAAAGAATCACTGCCAACAGTGCTTCAAGTAAGAGATCTCCTTCATCCAACCTGGACAAAGACGACTTCCTTAAGCTTTTGTGTACTCAGTTGCAAAACCAGGACCCAACAAGCCCAATGGAAGACATGGAGTTCATATCTGAAATGGCTTCATTCTCTTCTCTTGAACAGATGCTCAACATCAACACAAGTGTAGAGAGTATAGCGAAACAGATGGGTGCAAGTCAGACCCAGGAAGCAATGATGTACCTCGGAACAAATGTTGTTTCAAATGTTACAGATGACAATGGAAATCCAGTTACTGGAACAGTCGACATGGTTGGTTTCAGTGATGGTGAAGCTTATCTTAAGGTTGGCGACACAGCATTAACCTTAGACCAGATTAAGCTTTGTTCTATCTAAAAACAAAAATCCAGGCATAAGTGATTCGGTGACGATGAAGGTGCCAGAGGACGGAAACTTAGTAGAATTGAAAATTTAATACTCAAGAGGCAGATTTATGGATCCCAGACTTATGATTGGGTCACGTGGTCCACAGCTAAGAAGTATCTCAAATGCCCCAAGCCTGAACAGTTATTCAACTGAAAAGACGACTAACCAGCAGGGCCTGACCTTTGAACAGCTTCTGAACGGTGTGATTAACAATGGCTCATCAAACAACGAGGAATTTCATATAAGTTCTCACGCGCAGAGACGCCTGGCCGAACGAAACATCAACATGGATTCTAATTTGAAGAGTTCCCTATCGGAAGCATTTTCTGAATTAGAAGCTAAGGGTGCGAAGGATTCGCTGGTTCTCACTAAGGAAGGTGCTTTTGTGGTGAATGTTCCAAGTAGGACACTAGTTACTGCAATGGGAATTAATGAAATGCGAGACGGTATAGTAACAAATATAGACAGTGTTAACATGAAGTTTGGATAAGGAAGCAACAATCGAGCTGAATGAGAAAGAAAAAATAGAAAAAAAATAAGGTAGGAGACGCAAACAAACAGGGAAACGTAAAGAATCAGACGAGCAAACAAAATCCTAAGTAATGGCTGGACCCTTCGGGGAAGTCATAGACCACCTGACCGACTGATGGTGGTCGCCAGATATAAAGACTGATCTTTGCAATTCCCAGCAGAAAGCCGGGAAAGACGCCACACTTGTGGCTGCTTTCTCTGGCCCAATGCTCCATTAGAGATTTTTCGGAGCCATCCGTATGTATGTTTTGCCATGCAGTACGGAATATGTTTAACAAAGGAATAGCATAATGATTAGATCATTATACACTGGCGTATCAGGACTTAAGAGTTTCCAGACAGGTATGGATGTTATTTCAAATAACATCGCTAACGTAGACACTACAGCATTCAAACGCGGTCGTGTTCAGTTCTCAGACTTGTTCTCACAGACATTGAGATACGGTCAGCAGGCTTTTGGTGACTACGGCAGCCAGAACCCAATGCAGGTTGGTCTTGGCGTTCAGAAGGCTTCAATCGATACCCTCATGGATCAGGGTAATATTGAAAGCACTGGTAAAGATACAGACATAGCCATTGAAGGTGAAGGCTTCTTCGTTGTAAGTGGTTACGATGGAAATACTTACTACACTCGTGATGGTAACCTGAATATTTCAGACAGCTACGACCTTGTTATGACCGGCACTGGTTCAAAGATTAAAGGTTGGATGGCTACTCAGGACCCAAAGACTGGTAACCTTGCAATGAAGGAAACTGGTGTTGTTCCAGAAGGTATCAATATTTGTAAATACCTGAAGAAAATGGCTCACCAGACCAATGAAATCGTTTATTCTTGTAACCTTGACGCAAGCTCTGAAGAACGCGATATCGAATTTGGTGAAAACACCCTTACCTTCTTCGACAGTGAAGGAAATCAGCAGAACCTTAATTTCAAGTTCAAGAAACTGGATGCTAACAACTGGGTATGGTCTGCATACGATGATACTGAAGGTAACGTTGCAACAGGCACAATCAAGTGTGACGATGACGGCAATGTAATCGCAAGCACAGTAGACCCAGCAGGTTCAACTTCCACTATCGCAACCCCATATTTTACCTATGACCCAGATGGCGACCCACAGCCTGGTTCAGCCACAATGCCAATTAACGCTGTTACCAACACAGGTAATGGTGTAAGCTCTGGTGTTACAGTAACAGGTAAAGAAGTTAAAGACGAAACCATCGAAATCATTTTCGACGGTGGCGATCCAACTAAGGCTACTTCCTACCGTGTTGTAGGTTCAGAAAGAGGTTTCATTGGTTCAGGCACTCTCGGTGGTGCACAGGCCCGCTTCAAAGGCGAACCAACAGAATTCGGCACTCTTTGGACTCCAGATGAAGATACTTCCTTCACTATCACAGATACCCAGATTTACACTCTTGATGACGGCACAGAACACACAGAAGTAACCTTCCCAAGAGAAGCAACAATCACTTTCACAAATGCAGGTGGTCCATACACCACTTCTCAGATTGTTGATACAGTAAACAAAGAATTGCAGAATAGCGGCGTCCGCGCTTCTATTTACTACGACGCAGTAACCTGCAATTTCCAGCTTGTTAGCAATGAAGCTGGTAGCAACCGTGAGCTCAAGATAAGCAATGCTACAGGTTCTTTCTCTGACCTTGGTTTAAGCGAAGGCGCAGAAAGAGGCACTGGCGGATCTAAGGCTGAAGTATTCCAGGATGTTGCAGCCGCTGAAGCAGCAATCATCGCAGCCGGTGGCGCTGCAGGCAGTGCAGACTTCGAAAATGACTGCTGGGACCCAGCAAGTGATGTAAAACTCATCATCACAGACAGACACGGCAATGCAACTCAGATTACCTTTGAAGATAAGCTTTCTGGCGTAAATCAGAAGTATACCCGTGGTTCTATCCTTGCAGAAATCAACTCCAAGCTTGCTCAGGACAACGTTGACGCAACAGCAGCCTTTGAAGACTCTGACAACGACGGTAGCCCAGACATGCTCGTAATCAGAAGCAACACCTTCGGTTGCGGCGAATGCCTCTATGTAAACGGCACTAACATCGACCAGCTTGGTCTCACTGCTGGCACTACATTTGGTACTGCAGCAGTATCAACCTTTGATTACGGCGGACTCAAGTTCGACCTCACAGAAGGCAAAGACGCATGGCTTCCAAACGAAACCATGAGCTTCACTACCACTGCTGAAAAAGGTGCTGCAAACTCTGTTAATATCTATGTTCCACAGCCAGCTTCAGAAACCCTTACCTTCAAGTGCGAAGTAAACAATGAAACCTATAAGATTGATGGTCACATCTCCGAAGGCGCTAAGCACTCCACTAACATTGTAACCTATGACTCTCTCGGTGAAGCCCACGCTCTGATTACTACATGGGAACACACCAACAGTGCAACAATGGAATGGAAGTATAAAGTAGCATATTCAGATGACGACCCAGAAATCATTGCATGGCTCAATGACCCATCCAACGGCGTAGTTGATCCAAAAGATCCTACCAAGGAAGAACTTGAACGTGCTAATGATGCTCTTATCAGCAACCGCGAAGGCACTATTTACTTCAACTCTAATGGTAAGATTAACATGGGCAAGTGTGAAATTCCTCAGATTTCAATGCAGCCACAAGGCAGTAACAAGGTAATGATTGACCTTGACTTCGAAATGGTTACTGACTATGCATCAGACTTCACAACCAAGGCAGAAAGCCAGGACGGTTATGCAATGGGTCTTCTTGAACAGATTTACTTCGAAGATGACGGTATCATCAGAGGCGTATATTCAAATGGTCAGAAGCAGCCTATTGCCCAGGTAGCAATCGCAACCTTCAATAACCCAGCAGGTCTTGAATTACAGGGTGACAACCTTTATGCCTATGCACCAAGCTCTGGTCTCGCAGTAGTTACCAAAGCAGGTATTGGTAAAGCCGGCGTAATCTGCCCCAACTGCCTTGAAATGAGTAACGTTGACATCTCTGAAGAATTTACCAACATGATTGTTACTCAGAGAGCCTTCCAGGCCAACTCAAGAGTAATTACAACCTCAGACGAAATTCTCCAGGAAGTAGTTAACCTGAAACGTTAATAGATAGTGGCTAACGCCGCTATTAGTCATTAGCTCTTAGCTATTAGCCGGAACAATACAAAATTTCTCGGCCACTAGCTAAGAGCCAACAGCTAATAGCCTATTGAAATAAGCTTTACACTTGCTTCAATCTTAGTATCACTTCTCATTTAAAGTAGTGGAAATATTTTTCAAAAAGGAGTATTCTAGGTCCTTGGAGTGCATAAAAAAATACATAAAGCATTGACTTGCTTTGGCTCCTCGTGTTAGTAATTTAAAATTATGTCATCAAAAACAAAAATAATTATTATCGTCCTTGTAGTGCTTCTCCTTACCTTAGGCATTGGGGTCTATGTATACATGATTTCCAAAAAAGCTGCCGAAGGTGGACCTGGCGCCAATTTGCCACCTCCAACACAGGAACAGATTAACGCTGCCCCAAAGATGGGACGCTTTGACTTAGGCGAATTCGTAGCCAATACAAGAGACGAAGATTTACACTATATAAAAATTCAGGTAGAAATCGGTTATCTAGGGAATCTGGAAACAGAGCTTGAAGAACGCAAGGCTGAACTTCGTGACAGAGTAAACAACCACCTCATGAAGCTCAATGCACAGCGTGCAAAAGAAGACTATGTTGACAGATTTATGCACAAAGACCTCGAAAGAGAGCTTAATGCAGTATTAGGTAAGTCACAGTCTGAAAGTAGAATTATTCAGGTTGTTATACCTACCTTCCTGATTAACTGATTTAGATATTCCTGATGGAAATATAAATGGTTGATACCTTAAGTCAGAATGAAATTGATGCCCTGCTATCAGCATTAACACCATCTGATGATGCTGTAGCAGCTGCCGCACCGGAGCCTGCCTCCCCTGCGGCTTCTTCTGTTTCTAAAGAAACTACACCAGAACCACAATCTCAAGTATCTGATGACCTAAGTGCATTAGCTAGTTTTTCATTGTCACAGGACAGTGGCAGCAGCAGTAGCAGTAGCAGTAGTTCCAGCAGCTCCAGTAGTTCTAGCGAAAGCTCAAAACCAAAGGGCAAGGAACGACCCTATAACTTCAAACGTCAGTCTAAGTTCTCTAAGGCTCAGATAAACACCTTGCGAATGATTCATGAAAATTTCGCAAGACTTATGGGCACAGAAATATCCACCAGACTGCGAATGAGCGTTACAAGCCGCCTAATTTCTGTAGACCAGGAAACCTTCGAAGAATTCGTAGGTTCAATATTTCCACCGACCTTTATCGCTGTTTTCCGCTCTGATAGCCTAGATGGAAAGCTAATGATTCAGTTGGACCTGAGCATTGTCTTTTCCATCCTTGACCGTCAGTTTGGTGGCAACGGCGCTCCATTGTCTACTCTGCGTCAATTAACAGACATTGAAAAGCAGATTATGCAAAAGACAATGGTAAACATAATCGACCGCTTGAGTGAATCATGGCAGAATATCGTAGATCTGATGCCAGTAATTGAACTGGTTGAATCAAATCCACAGTATGCTCAGATGGTTCCTCCAAACGATCCTGTTGTCACTATCAAAATCGAACTTAGTATCCTGGATACTACAGGTTTCTTCAAGCTTTGTATACCTTACAGCACTGTTGAAAATGTTATCAAAAAACTCGATTCAGTATCATGGTTGCAAACTCAGAAGCCTGTCGATAGAAAAGGCAACAACACTTTTATAGAAGACCATTTGGAAGCCACCGATTTGCCATTCGTAGTAGAATTAGGCCGTGCGGTTTATCCGTTGGGAGACATTGTAAATCTGCA
>JAZUDR010000196.1:0-3980 GCA_045639725.1 Candidatus Avigastranaerophilus sp.
ATGTTGGAAAATTATATCAAAAAGAAATTGATTTTGTTGCCATAAAGCAAGGGCAAAAACAGTATATTCAAGTATCAGACAATATTTCAGACAAAAATACCTTAGAGAGAGAAATTCTACCTCTTAAATCCATAAATGACGCTTATCCAAAAATTTTGATTGCAAATACGAAACATCCTTGCTTCGATATTGACGGCATTCAGGTATTTGATATAGCAAGATGGTTGTTGGATAACTAAACAGAATTATTTCACTTTCAAAACTGTAAAAAAATTTAAGTTTTGAAAGTGATGAAAATTTGGCTCCAACAAATATGAATAAGCCTGCGACTGTAAATGCAGCCTATAGATAGCAACGGATAACAGGATAAAGGCGGATGAACAGCCATTTTTTTGCCTCGGTTTTAGAGGATTACTGCTTTACCTAAGCGACTTACTGCTATGCGAGAGTTTGCAAGGCACCCCGCAAAGACAAATGTTTTTTTCTGCAATAGCAATCAGGTAATACCAGCATAAAGCCTAAACAGCAAAAAAGCGAACCCGTTAGGATTCGCTTTTTTTTGGCAGATTGAGGAACGGCAAAACCTATTGAAAATTTTATGGATATAGAAACAAAATTTTCAATAGACTTTGACATTAGTGGAATAATACGTATAATAGTTATTGAAAATTTTGTAGATATAGTAATAAAATTTTCAATAGGATACAAATCAAATGAACAGACAAAGATACTTAAACCAGCTTATACGCAAGAAACATAATGGCCTAATAAAAATCATAACAGGAATCAGAAGAAGTGGAAAATCATATCTCCTGTTTGATTTATTTTATCCCTATCTGCTAAATAACGGCATTCCTGCAGACCATATAATAAAACTTGCCCTAGATGATAGAATGAACAAGAAATTCAGAGACCCCGACTATCTTTGCGAATTTGTTCATAATTCCATAAAAGACGACAAGATGTATTACATACTGTTGGACGAAGTTCAATTAGTCAACGAATTTGAAGACGTTTTAAATAGCTTTTTGCACATAAAAAACGCTGACACCTACGTAACCGGCAGTAACGCAAAATTTCTGTCAAAAGATATCATAACAGAATTCAGAGGCCGTGGAGACCAAATCCATGTATTTCCATTGTCCTTTTCAGAATTCATGAGTGCTTATTCTGGTAATGTTTATGACGGTTGGAAAGAATACATTTTATACGGTGGTCTACCAAAGCTCTTAGAAATACCGGATTATAGAGATAAAGCAAACTATTTAAAAAACGTAGCTGGCGAAACCTATATAAAAGACATACTAGAAAGAAATGACGTCCGCAATCCTTCTGAGCTTGAAGATTTATTGAACTATCTTGCTTCATCCATTGGCGGTCTGACTAATCCCAAACGCCTGTCCGACACATTTAAAAGCGTAAAAAATGCATCAATACACCCTGATACTATAAAAAGCTATTTGGATTATTTCCAAAATTCATTTTTAGTCAGTGAAGTAAAACGTTACAACGTAAAAGGGAAAAAATACATAAATACACCCATGAAATATTATTTCACTGATGTTGGAATTAGAAATCAGTGCTTGAACTTCAGACAATACGAAGAAACCCATTTAATGGAAAATGTAATATACAATGAGCTTTTAATACGTGGGTATAATGTTGATGTTGGTGAAGTTGAATTTAGCTATTATGATGAACAAAAAAAGAAAGCATTAAAGAAACTGGAAGTTGATTTTGTCTGCAATATGGCCTCGGAACGTATATATATTCAAGCTGCGCTATCATTACCGACTCTTGAAAAAGAACAACAGGAATCAAATTCATTGAGAAGAATCAACGATTCGTTTAAAAAGATCATCATAACCAAAGACGCACCCACCCACTACAACGATGATGGCATCCTGATTCAGAACCTTTTCGAGTGGCTATTGAATTCAGAAGGAAGTCTTCACTCAGTCTAAAATAAAAAAAGCGAACCCGTTAGGATTCGCTTTTTTATTTTAGACTAACTTATTTTACTGAGCAGCCTTGATTGAAACAGGAACCTGAGTAGCAGCAGATGCTGTCTGTGGAGTCTTAGTGAAAAGGCCTTCGCCAGTCATCTTATCAGCATAAAAAGCATTGCTAGCAGAACCAGAAGCAGTAGCTGCAGTTTCTGAAGTATCATGAATAGCGCCTTCAATAGCAACTACTAATGAACCAGCCATGAGCCACTGCTGTGGAGCAGCACCAACCTGCAATCTTACCCAGTTGAGTCCCTTTGGATGAATACCAGAATCATCACCAGTATATGTACCATCAAATTTGTTTTCAGTACAACCAGCGGCAGCCATAGTATCTGTTACATCCTGAGCAGATGTTGCACAAAGATTGAGCCCTGAAGCAGCAAAGTCTTTACTAACAGGTCTTGTGAACTTAATGTCAATGTAGTCGTTTTCACTCATGGCACCGTTTCTGTCAATGTCATACCACCAGGCTCTTGTTGGAGCCATAGCAGGTCTGCAGTCTACAGAAATAATATTAGTGTTCTTATCACCGTCTTCAGCAGCTGAGAAAACGATTGAAGCTGCATTAGAGAAATAATATGGTCTGCCCCATGGGTCAGTGAGAGCCTGAGTCAGGAATGGACCAACAAGCAACTGCTGCCAGTCTGCCAGAGGTTTTCCTTCGTTTACTGGATCAAACAGCTTAGAGCGTTCAACTTCATAGCGCATAATAGCATTGCGGAGTTCACCCAAGTCTTCACGGCACTTAGCGATGCGTGAATCTTCTACATAGTCCTGAACATAAGGAACCGCAGCACCGGCAAGAATTGCCATGATTGTAATAACAATCAACAGTTCAATAAGAGTAAAGCCTTTTCTCATAATAACATCCCTTTCTGATATTCTAAGAGAATTACGTATTATTAAATTTAACACGTTTACAACATAATGCAAGTAAATACTCGCATATTATGTACCATAATTAAACAACTGGGATTGTGGGATTGGGGAGGGAGGGAAAACAATGACATAAAAAAAGCGAACCCGTCAGGATTCGCTTTTTTGTTTAGACTAGCTTATTACTGAGCAGCCTTGATTGAAACAGGAACCTGAGTAGCAGCAGAGGCTGTGGTTGGAGTTTCTTCAAAAAGTTCTTCTGCAGCCATCTTACCAGTATATAATGGATTTGCACCAGCCTTAGAAGCTGTTTTAGAAGTGTCATAAATAGGATTGTCTTTATTAGCAACAACCAAAGAACCAGCCATCAACCATTCGTGTGGTGTAGCACCAACATTCAATCTTACCCAGTTGAGTCCCTTTGGATGAATACCACTTTCACCAGTTCCAGTAAATAGATTTACTGTGCAACCAGCAGCATCCATAGTAGCACTTACACTCTGAGCAGAAGTTGCACAAAGATCAAGTCTATCTGCACCAAAGTCAGTACTTACTGGTCTAGTAAACTTAATATCAATATAGTCGCCTTCACTCATAGCACCGTTTCTGTCGATATCATACCACCATGCTCTTGTTGGAGCCATAGCTGGTCTGCAGTCTACAGAGATAATGTTGGTGTTCTTGTCACCGTCTTCAGCAGCAGAGAAAACGATTGAAGCTGCATTAGAGAAATAATATGGTCTGCCCCATGGGTCAGTGAGTGCCTGAGTCAGGAATGGACCAACAAGCAACTGCTGCCAGTCTGCCAGAGGTTTTCCTTCGTTTACTGGATCAAACAGCTTAGAGCGTTCAACTTCGTATCTCATGATTGCATTTCTAAGTTCGCCCAAGTCTTCGCGGCACTTAGCAATACGAGCGTCTTCTACGTAGTCCTGTACGTATGGAACAGCAGCACCGGCAAGAATTGCCATGATTGTGATAACAATCAACAGTTCGATAAGTGTGAAACCTTTTCTCATTATAACATTCCCTTTCGAATATTCTTCTTTAAATTGCCAAGGCTTAAAACGCCCCGGCAAATTATACCCTTAATAA
>JAZUDR010000197.1:0-5335 GCA_045639725.1 Candidatus Avigastranaerophilus sp.
AAACCAAAAATTGCTAAGGCCAATAATAAATAACTTTTTTTCATAAAACCCCTCCCGTACATTTAATTTTACTAGATTTGAGCAATGTAGGCAATAGTACTTTGTATAATATTTAGTAAGTATAAAGTGTGTTTCAATAGAGGTTGTTGGTGATGCTGAGAATTAGAGTTGGGCACAGAGTTGGTCGAAGCAGTAGAACCAGACAATCAATTATGAATTATGCATTATGAATTATGAATGGGCACAGAGTTGGTCTAAGCAGAAAACCAAACAATCAATTATGCATTATGAATTATGAATTATGAATGGGCACAAAGTTGGTTAAAGCAGTAGAAACCTAAACAAACCTCTCCTAGGCGCGCAGCGCCGCCCTCCTAGCGCAGCGCCCTCCTAGCGCAGCGCCCTCCTAGCATAAGCGCCCTCCTAGCGAAGCGCCCTCCTAGCATAAGCGCCCTCCTAGCGCAGCGCCCTCCTAGCGCAGCGCCCTTAACTTATACTGACTAGCAGCTTGTGTGCCATGCTTTCAAGGGAGTCGTTATCGGGTATTTCATAACGGCTGAGCAGATGGTTTTCTATTTTTTTCAAAAACCATGGACGCCACGGATTGTCTGGCTGGTCGTCCAAAATAGTCAGTATTGACTGCTCAAAATCATAATCATAGGATGACTGCTGTAAAACTCTTCCTGTAAGACCATGAAAATAATGACCGCGCGCTCTTAAGTTTCTGTCAGTAATAGAAAACTTAAAGAATCTCTGAGCCTTAAGCATTTCATTGTTATCCATAAGGGCCAGACCTGTAAGATAATTCAGCCATGAGTAATTCAGGTCTCTGGCTATGTCTACAAGATCCTTGAGACATTTATCAATATTGCCTGACATTATGCAGAAAATACATTTAATAGTTTTTGTCAGATAGGCGATAGAAAATTTGGTGAAAAGGTTTTCCCCTATTTGCCATGTATAAACCGATGCGACAGGCAGTCCAATAATTATAAATGCTAATATGAGCAAATTGATCCAGTAGTAGGCATGAAAATAATTGTAGAAAAGAAATCCAAACGGTTTGGTATATTCCTTCTGCTTTTTATCATAGGCAAAGCCTAGTGCCCAAAGATTGCTGCCTTCGCCTGAGCAGGCCTCTGCTAAAAGCGGAAATGAAATATCACGGTTTTTGGTATGATTATAATAAGTCAGATAATCCTGTTTTGCGCTGGTGTATTGGGCAATTGCCATATAAGCCTTTGCGCGCATAAGGTAGTACTGATTCTGGTTCGGGTCCTTCTGAAGAAGCTCTGTTACTGTTTTTATTACCTGCTCCATTGACTGGCCCTGCATGGATTTTTCTGCTTTTTCTATCATTTGAGCGAGTTCGTAAACTCGTTCTACTTCGTCTTTTAATTCAAGAGCCATGCGATGATTTGGTTCTTTTGCTAAGATTTCATTTAGCATCTGAAGGGCTTTTTCGTATTCTCCACTGTTGAAGAATGCTAAGGCTCTCTGATAATAGGAAACAGAGGAATAAGCACCCAAATCATAGCTTGTTCCGCCACTGGAGGTTTGTATTACGATACCTTGCTTACGATATTCGTTAAGCTGTTTGGTAATCTTTTCGATTTCCTGAAGTTGTGTGTTCGCTTCGGGGTGGTCGGGTTGGAAAATCAGAACTTCACGGTATAATTGCTGCGCTCTTGGAATATCTTTTTCCTGCATTGCGAAAAAAGCTTGTTTTATGAGTTCTTCGACGTGCAGATTTATCTGATCTGTGAGCGATAAACCGAAGGATTGTATTTCTGTGGCATCTGGATCAATCTTCTGGGCCTGTTTGTAATAGGTTTCAGCTGCTTTAAGATTCCCTGCGGTTATCTGAACACGAGCTTTGCGCAAAAACTCATTAGCCTGGGCATTGATTGCATATGATGGTGCAGTTGCCAAAGCTAGCATCATAAAAAGAGTAATTGCTTTTTTCATACCAGTGAGATTGCTCATATCTTAAATATAATAATTGATGCTAATTTTTCAAAGCTTTTTTATCTATTTGGTCTAAGTGATTACAGTTTTTTTACTATTTCAAGTATTTCAGCCGGACTTTCGACTAGATATGCATGATAGCCTGCTTTTATGGCTGCATCTACATTGCATTGGCTGTCATCGAAGAAATAAATGTTGGAAGCTTCGCAACCAAGCTGTTTTCTGGTTTCTTCAAAGATAACAGGGTCGGGCTTGGTCATATGCATTTTGTGAGAAAAGAAAAGCTTGTCAAAATCCTGAAACAAGCCTGTTTTTTCTATATCAGAAATGTGTCTGTCGTTTGAATTGGAAAGAAGGGCAAGGGTGCCATATTTCTTGATTTCCTTCAGCAGTTCTAGACAATTATCTTTTAATGCGCCAATGATGTTGTCAAATTCCTGGGCAAAAAATTCAAAGCTGTAGTTTGCATTGATTTCTTCGCAGAATTCCTTGTGAAAGGTTGCAAAGTCTGTAAGACCCTGTTCATAATGACGGGCAGAGTTTAAGTCAAACCAGATCTGTCTGAGCTGAGGTTTGGTAAGTTCTTTCCCCAGCAGTGCGCCGGCGTGCTGTATCCAGTGAAGGTTGATTAAAACACCACCAAGGTCACATAATATTACTTTTTTCATCTGTTTCGGTCCTTTCATTAATCATTGAATGGCAAAGTTTGTTGGGTAAATTCCTGATTCTGTTTCGTTTGAGTTTCTTCGCATATTTGTTCACTTAGCCGTGACTTAGCCGTTTCTACTGCTGCAGGAGAAATATCGCAGCCGAAATAATGTCTGTTAAGCGTTTTGGCGGCCACAAGCGTAGTTCCGCTGCCGAAGCAGAAGTCACCGACAAGGTCTCCTTCATTGCTTAGGGCTGATATAATTCGTTTTAACAGTGCCAATGGCTTTTGTGTCGGATAACCTACGCGTTCGTTTGACATAGGATTTATTATCGGAATGTCCCACACATCATCACAAGGCGTTCCTAGCGGATTTGGCATGTATTTTTTCCCTGCAGCCGAGACTATGCCGCCCTTTGCGTAGCCAGAGGTTTCTTTATATGGCACTCTGACTGCATCCAAGTTGTACACGGGTTTTCCACTTTTTCCACATTTAGCATACCACAACAGTGTGTCGTGCTTGCAGGAGAATCTGCTTTTGGAGCGTCCTCCGCCGGTATAATGCCATATTATTTCGTTCATGAAGCCTTCGCGGCCGAATATTTCATCAAGCATCACCCGGGCGTAATGTGAAGCACGCCAGTCAAGGTGTAATACAATGCTTCCATTCTCACTAAGCAATGGATACAGGACTTCAAGACGTTGACGAAGCCATGGAAGATAACTATCAAAGTCGCCTTCCCACCTGTCGTCGTATACCAGTCCTTCCTTGGTGCCGACCTGCTCTTTGCCGGTCAGAAAAGGAGGATCTATATAGATAAGCCTGAATGACCCCTTTTCGAGCTTCGGAGCCACTTCCAGCATATCACCCTGTATTAGTTGGTCAATATTCATAGTTTCTACTGCTTGGCGTGGGTTTGTGCCACTACCTAATTCATAATTCATAATGCATAATTGATTGTTTTGGTATTCTACTGCTTTTCGTGGGTTTGTGCTACTACCTAATTGAGAATTGAGAATTGATTGTTTAGGTTTTGTGCTGCTTTTAGGTTGTTTGTAGTATAACCTGATTTTTAGGATTAGGGCTAAAATCAAAATCTCTGCTTGGCTATAAGCTTAGCAGAGATTTTAATTAACAGGTTAGTCGTAGAAGCTTACTTGGTGGCACTTAAACCAACACAAATAATTTTCAATTTTCCATTCTCAATTTTCAATTGAGGCTGGTCGTAGTGACTTACTAATTGGCACCCAAACCAACACTTTCTCCCCATCAGAGCGCGTAAGCGCGACCTGAAAGGCCTCGGGCCGACCTGAAAGGGCTTTGCCCGACCTGAAAGCGTCAGCGACCTAATATCAGCAAGTCCCGATTCTCTTGGCAATGTAATCCTTGAGTTCATCGATAGCTACACGTTCCTGAGCCATGGTGTCACGGTCACGAACAGTAACAGTATTGTTTTCAAGGGTATCAAAGTCTACGGTTACGCAGAATGGAGTACCAACTTCGTCCTGGCGGCGATAAAGCTTACCAATTCCGGCTGTATCATCATAAACGGTTCTGAAGCCGCTTCCCATAAGAATGTTTTTAATCTTATGAGCAGTAGCCTTGATGTCTTCATTATTCTTCTTGAGTGGAAGAACAGCAACCTTGATTGGTGCCAGTGCCGGGTGAAGCTTAAGAACAACGCGTGTATCGCCTTCCTTAACTTCTTCTTCACAGTAAGCATCCATCATGAATGCCAATGTTGCACGGTCAACACCGCAAGAAGGTTCGATTACGTAAGGAATAAGGTGCTGATTGGTCTTTGGATCAAAGTAAGTCAGCTTGTTGGTAGCATCCGTATTCGGGAATTCGCGACCGTCAGAGAGAACGAGCTTGCCACCCTTAGTATGGCACTTAAGGTCGAAGTCTGTGCGGTTTGCAACGCCTTCAACTTCGTCGAACTGCTTTTCTTCTTCTGGTCTGTCTGGGAAGAAGCGGTAGTGAATGTCTACTGTTGCCTTAGCGTAGTGAGCAAGTTCTTCCTTCTTCTGGTTGTAGAGTCTCAGATTTTCTGGTTTGATACCATATCTGATATACCAATTTTTGCGAGATTCAACCCACTGCTTGTGGCATTCTTCGTCTTCGCCTGGCATTACGAAATATTCTATTTCCATCTGTTCGAATTCACGAACTCTGAAAATGAAGTTCTTTGGAGTGATTTCGTTTCTGAAAGACTTACCAATCTGGGCAATACCAAATGGAAGCTTGCGGTTGGTTGAGTCAAGAACGTTCTTGAAGTTTACGAAGATACCCTGAGCTGTTTCTGGTCTGAGGTATGCTACGTTGTTTTCGTCTGCAACTGGACCGTAAGTGGTCTTGAACATCAGGTTGAATGGACGTGGTTCAGTAAGGTCGTGGGTTCCGCCTTCAGAACATTTTTCGTTTGCATCTACCTGGTCTGCTCTGAATCTCTTTTTGCACTTGCGGCAGTCTACCATTGGGTCAGAGAAGGTTGCTTCGTGACCAGAATATTTGAGAACAAGACGATTGAGAAGGATTGAACTGTCGAGGCCTTCCATATCATCGCGTTCATATACGTTATAGCGCCACCATGCACGCTTTACGTTGTTCTTTAATTCAACGCCTAATGGACCGTAGTCCCAGGTGCCCTGAAGTCCGCCATATTGTTCGCTGCCTTGGAATATAAAGCCGCGTCTTTTGCACAAAGAAATGATTTT
>JAZUDR010000198.1:0-2623 GCA_045639725.1 Candidatus Avigastranaerophilus sp.
CGGCGCTTTTTCAGAAAAGTCATCTGACATACGCCCTGTAGTTGAAACTTTCATGGAACAGCTTACAATTGGCAATACGCCAATCATGATGTTTAAATAACTATGAAAATCTGTATTACTGGTGGTGCCGGCTTCTTAGGAATCAATCTTACACGGTATCTGTTGGCAAAAGGCCATCAGATAGTTTCAATAGATTTTGCAGAATACACATATCCTGAAAAAGATGTTGTAAACGCTATTCTTGGTGACATAAGGCACCCAGATGAAGTAAGAGAAGCAGTTAAAGGTTGTGATGTAGTTGTTCATGCTGCTGCGGCACTACCCCTCTATACTCCTGAAGATATCTTCTCAACTGATATTGAAGGTAGCCGTATAGTCTTTGAAGAAGCATATAAAGCAGGAATCAAAAGAGTAATACAGATTTCCTCAACTGCTGTTTACGGTATTCCTAAGCATCATCCCATTTATGAAAATGATGAACTTATAGGCGTTGGTCCATATGGCAAAGCCAAGATTGAAGCAGAAAAAGTTTGTGCTGATTTCCGAAACAAGGGAATGTGCGTTCCGATAATCAGACCAAAGTCATTTGTTGGGCCAGAGCGTCTCGGCGTTTTTGCAATGTTCTATGATTGGGCAAGTAGCGGTCACGGTTTCCCAGTTCTAGGGAATGGTCGTAACCTCTATCAATATCTTGATGTCGATGATTTGTGTGACGCAATTTACACCTGTATCACTGGCGATGCTGAAGTAGTCAACGATACCTTTAATGTTGGCGCAAAAGAATTCGGTACCTTTGGTGGAGATTTTCAAGCAGTCCTGGATAAAGCCGGTTTTGGCAAGCATGTAAAATGTTTTCCAGCAGCACCTGCGGTTCTGGCACTAAGATTATTAGAGAAGCTTCATTTATCACCACTCTATGAATGGGTATACGAAACTGCCTACAGAGATAGTTTCGTTTCGATAGAAAAAGCAGAAAAAGCCTTGAATTTTAAACCAAAGTATTCAAACAAACAAGCTTTACTAAGAAACTACGAATGGTATTTGGCTAATAGAAGCAAGTTCCAGAACCAGACAGGCGTTTCCCATCGTGTTCCCTGGAAACAAGGCGCACTAGAGTTACTAAAGAAGCTATTCTAGCTAATTGTCTAACATAAAGAAGCTAACCATTTCCAGGCAGGCACTACATTTATGGTAAGATTGGATATGGTTAGTTCTTTTTCTTCTGAATTTGTTATTATTAGAAGTTTTGCATTACCTATAAGCTTTTTCATTTTTATAAACGCACGAGTTTCACGTTCCATAGTTTCAAAATTGTCTAATATACTATAGCAAACCTGTATAGCAAGGTTTTCGTCAGGAACATAAAAATCTAATTCAACATTTTTTTTATAAAAGAAAACATTACTGCTACCATAACGTCTTAATAATTCTATAGCCACAAGATTTTCAAGGAGCGCTGCTTCATTTTTTGGACAGAACAAGCTCAGCAGGCCGTTATCCATAAAATAGTATTTGGGGGATGTTTCCTTATCTAGCAACTTTGCGGCATAGTTATATACAGGGAAAAGTATATAAGCATCCATTATGTAATCTATGTATTTTATTATAGTAGCTTTGCCTATTGCTAATCCCGCACCTTTTAGTATATTGGCAAGTCTCGTAAAAGATATTGCTGTCATTACTGTCTCAGCTATTTTTTTTAGTATCAGTCTTATGGCAAAATCATTAGATATGTTATTTCTAGCTATTACATCGCCTAAGTATATAGTCTGATATATGTTATTCAGAAAATCTCTCTTTGAGGTTACATGCAATATTTCAGGGAATGCACCATAATGAGCATATGCATCATATTCAGGAGATATCTGAGCTCTGTTCCTAGCTGTAAAAGTTCCTGCCAATAGGTCTTCCTTACTTAAAGCAGTTAGATATGTTGGGAAATTATAAGGGTAGACATGTTTTATTATATATCTTCCGCCTAATGTAGAAGCCACCTCGCGACTTATCATCCTGCTATTGCTACCAGTTATAGAAACACAATATTTGGTGTCAGCAAGTCTTCTTACAAACTTGTCCCATCCTTTTATATTCTGTATTTCATCAAGGAATAAATATGGCTTCCCTTCTTTTCCTGCTAATTCTATGGCTATTTCTAATATTATATTTAAATCAGAAGTATCACATTCAAGAAGTCTTTCGTCTTCGAAGTTAACATAAAATATTCTTCTCTGAGATAATCCAGTTTTAAGGTATTCATGTATAAGCTGATATACTAGAAAAGACTTTCCGCTTCTTCTGATTCCCACAAAGCAGTAATTGACATTCAATTCCAGTTTATATTCTCTGACCACAAAAGACTGCATAAGGTAAGCTTCTTTTTGATCTAATATCACTTCTTTTAAGAATTCTCTATTCATGATTACTCCTTTGCTTAAGCTTTATTCAGGCTCAGATTTTTATTTACAAAAAGTTATTCTGTTTCCAGAACACTATAGCATTAATATTGTTCTACCCACAAAACATTTTCAATAAGTTTTGTTCTATTCATAAAACATATAACCACAAAAACGTTCTATTATTAAAACATTATCAACAGTAAACGTTTTACTATTAAAACATTTTG
>JAZUDR010000199.1:0-6999 GCA_045639725.1 Candidatus Avigastranaerophilus sp.
AATACTGCAATACCAACAAGACCCCCAAATACAACTGGAGCAAGTAAAAAAAGCTTCGTCCTATGAAGGAATAATAAACTATTTTCCAATCCTCTAAGCACAGCAGAATCTGAATTGATATTCATGCCATAGGCAATTTCATGGAACATTGGTAATACAAAAACCATAAGCGCAACAATTACAAAAGCCAGTATTTCAATAGAGGCACCTATTGTCTTATATGAAATAGCATGTCTTTCACGGCGCTTTTTATTTATTAACCACCCTTTTAATATGTTACCCTTTTGCAAGTCATCTATCGGCAAAGCCAGAACATATCTATCTCTAGCATTAAGACGAATTGCTTTATCCTTTAATACTTCGCTTGGGCTTTCACCTTTCTTTATTCTTTCTGACGCTGAAATCAGAGCTTTTTCTTCACGCTTATCGCTAGCTTCTATTGCAACAGTTTTAAGAGTAGTAGACAAATCCATTCCCGAGCTAAGCTTCAGCCCAATTTCCATAGCCATACTGACAGTATGCTTTTTGAAAAACTCTATCGGATACAAATAATCAAGAAATTGTCTCTTCACTTGCTTAATTCCTTTATTATCGGGAATGGGCAAGCCGTTTCCCCGTTATAAGTAAGCTTGAGGTGCAGAATACCTTTCAGCCCAGACAATATTAATTCATTCCCTGCTGCCATCATTTTAATTCTATCTATAGCGTCTTCTGGTGAACCAGCATGGAAGGTTGCCAGAATCATATGACCCGACAAACCTGCCTGAAGTGCTTCTGTGATACATTCTGCATCGCGGATTTCACCTATTGCAATAATATCAGGATCCTGCCTGAGCAGATGCTTGAATGCAGACGCAAGACTCTTTTCTGTCTTCGTATCTAATGAAGATTGGCAAATCCCTTCTATGTTAGCTTCTACTGGATCTTCGATTGTGACTGCGCGTATACAATCATTGGTAGCAGCCAAAAGTTCGGAAATAGTAGCATACATGGCCGTCGTCTTCCCAGAGCCAACAGAACCGGTTATAAGATAGAGACCCGGCTCGCCTGTTACAAGTTTAAGCCATCGTTCACTAGCTTCAGCAGACCATCCTAGAGAATTAATCGTTGGAAACTTTATTGTGCTGATAAAACGGAAGGAGACTCTTTCGCCGTTATCTGTCGGGAAGGTAGACAGCCTTACATCGTGTCTGATGCATGAATAAGAGCCTTCCTGAGCCTCATTGGTAATCTGGCTGTTGCAGCCAAACATAAACTTAATTCTTGCCAGGAAATGCTTATAGTTATCAGTATCTATTTTGTTCCAGGCTTTCAGCTTGCCATTGCAGCGATATGAAATCTTAACAAAATCCTGCTGAGGCTCAAAATGCAAATCGGTAAAGCCGTTTCTGATAGAAGTATATAAAATATAATCCGCAGCACAGACGTAAGGGTCACCCCTGTAGCGAAAAGCTTTATCAAAATAGGCAATGCCAACTTCAGGAATTATTGATGTGAGCTTTATGAATTCGCAGTATTCTTTGTCTTCAGCAACGATTTTCTTTATTAGCTCGCATAAGGCTGCAGCATTATCATACTTTAAAGTGTGGGTTTGGCCTTCTGAAACAATAATAAGCTTATTACCCTTCTGTTCTATTGATTCAAGAGTATCATACCCAATACAGGCCTGAATTCCGCTTTTATTACGATAAGTGATACATTCTGATGATACAGTAAATGGAATATGGCCAAACAGGCGTTTAAAAAAGCCTGGCTCATAATTCCATGGCAAAATACCAAAACCATCAGTGAAATTGCTCATCCTTTGAGACTCCCAAACAACTATGCGGAAAATTCGCTCATTATTTATATTAATACTATCATTCAACTATTTATATGTCAAAAATAATGCTATCATTATCATATATGAAAAAGCTACTGACAATATTGTTATTTATCCTTATAAGCAGCGTGTTGTTCGCTGACCAGCTATATACTCTGGAAAAGGCTATTTTGATGGCAGATTCAAGACTTGCCCATGGAATACTTATAGAAAGTTACAAGAGCGAGGCAGAGTTTGAAAAACAGGCCGGAACTCAGATTGAGTTTGCTTTAATAAACCTTGATTCAAGAGATATGCTTACCGAGGATTGGTATGATCTTGCGTTGTATTGCCTTGCAAGGAAATATAAGTATTACAATCTGGCGTTAAGGTTGTTGAAGAAAGAATATGAGATAGAAAAATACCCGAGGCTTAGCCGCTGGATAATGAGTAGAGTGAAACTGCTTGAAGCGCCTGGGTATTCGGAAGAAAGTTTTAATGTGACTGAAGAGCTGCGGGATTTTAGAAGAAGAGTTTTTTAAAGAGCAACGGATGACAGGATAGGAGCGGATGGAGCAGGCCAAGCAGCCGATTAACAGGCCATTTTTTTAGCCTCGGTATTAGTTAGTCTGTAGTTTACCTGCGATTGTTTGTGATAGGCGAAGATGCTCAGTAGCCCCCTGCCCCCTTTACAAAAGGGGGTTTTATTGGAAGCCACCCTTACGAAAGGGGGTATTAGGCTTTTTCTAGGGTTTTGAGGTATTCGGGGTCGCGGACGTCGTGGCCCATAATTTCTGCGCCTGCTTCAGTAATCTTTTTGTAAAGCATATCAAGAATATCTTGTTCGGTTTTGCCTGCTTCTAATTCGGCCTTTGTATCAATGGGTTCCAGGAAAGTTACAGTAAGTTTTGCCGGTCTTGGCAGTATGGTGTGAAGAGGCGTAATATTGTGAGAATTGCCAATATAAGCCGGTATAATCGGAACCTTCTTTTTAAGAGCAAGCTTAATTGCACCTGGTTTGAATTCGCTTACAAACCCCTGACGATTTCTTGTTCCTTCTGGGAAAAGACCTAGGCAATCACCGTCTGACAAATGCTTCATAGCCAGTTTTATTGCACCGGTATCAACCTTTGAGCGATCCACCGGAAAGGTATATACCTTACGCAGATAATAGCTTTCAATAGGCATTTCAAAAGCTTCCTTCTTAACCATAATGAAAATTGGGCGCCATACGCTCATTCCCATTATAAAGCCATCAAGAATTGAAGCATGATTTGCTACAGTAACAAAATTCTGCTTTGGATCTGAAGGTATGTAATGAGCATTTTTTATTTCAACTCTATTGTAAACAGTGAAAAAGAACTTCCACCAACAGTTTGTCATAAACTGCCAAACTCTGGATGGCTTAGTTTCAGTAATCCAGCCTTCATTTCCACCATGTTTAGCGAACCAGAAGCTGCAAAATCTATATAACATGTAAATTACGACTACAGCCGCTATAATAATTATAAAAGTCTGATTATTTTCCATTATTATTCCTTAAGCCGACAACAACAAAATGCTACATATCAGTGGCAATGTAGCTTTATTCATAGGGCTTTATTTTTCTTGAAATGATTTTTTCCAGTAATCCCGATTTATCAGCATTTGCAATATCATTGATTATGGCTTTAACAAATTTTTCTTCGCGGGAATCACCAGGCAATTTCCAGGTATTTACTCTTATTTCAGATGGGTAGCTATTATCGCCGTTATTAAATACTACAAAGCTGATAACAAGCTTTCTAACAGTGTAGCCAGAGCCTATAAGATAATATCTCAGTTCTTTATCTTTATATTCGTGTCTGACACGACTCAAACAGAAGCCAGAAACCGGAGGAACCTGTATAGAAGAAAGCAATGCGTTAAACTGTCCTGGAGTCAAGTCCCATTCATCTTTTTCCTGATTTTCTTCGCTATCTATTGAAGCTTTCTTATTAAGCATCTTTTCCTGCAAGCTCCAAAAATCCTGTTCGGATGGGCCTTCAAATTCAGGAAGGTTGATTTCTGTTCTTACTGCAGAAAAAATGGGTGCAAAATAATAAAAACCGACTCCCGCGACAACGGCTATAAAAGCGAACATTAATACGAAAAAGCAGCTACATCCTTTAAACAAGGCAATGAAGCTGCTTTCTTTTTTTACTTTTTTGGCAGGTGCCACAGACATAATCAGCCGATTCTTTCCAATACAGACATTTCTTCGAAAGAGAGAAGCTTTTCAACGTCTAAGAGAATGATTAATTTATCATTAATCTTTGCAACACCCTGAATGTATTGTGAGCTAATGTTGGATGAGAACATGGCCGGAGCTTTTTCTATTTCATCCTGATAGAAGCGCATAACTTCAGATACGTTATCTACAATAAGACCAACCTGATTCTTTTCGAGTTCAACGATAAGAATTTTGCAGCTAGACTTAGAGGCTTCATTAAACTTTAAATCGAATCTCTTGCGTAAATCAAGGATAGGAATGATTTTACCACGGATATTAATAACGCCTTCAACAAAAAGTGGAGATTTGGGAATCTTTCTGATTTCCTGCATCTGAACGATTTCGCGAACCTTATTAATATAAATGGCATATTCATCTTCGCCAAGGTAAAAACCTACAGCTTGAACTTCCTGCCTTACACTGACTTTTTTAGTTACAGCCATTATTTAATTTCCTCGTTATTAGTAGATTCTTCACGCTTAGCAGTTGCTTCAAATGCTTCTTTCTTGTTCTTCATGTATAACAGATATTGAGCTACTTCGGCCAATATAATACCAACATCGTCCAGCCATCCTACGATAGGCATGGTATCTGGAACGATATCCAATGGACTCAACACATATATAATGGTCAGAGCCAACAGCAATCTCTGGGCGTTTGGATTATTATGAAGTCTCTTTACCAGAGAAAGTTTCTGTTGTTCCATGTTATCAGTTAAGTTCGAAGCTCAATGGAAGAAGTTCACGGATGTTTGTGCGCTTTACTTCGCCACAATTGTTAGCAAGAATGATTTCGATATCGTGAGAAAATTCACTGATTACCTGGCGGCAAATACCACATGGAGGTGTGAATTCTTTTCTGGCAACGTAAATAACAAGCTTTTCAAACTTAGTTTCGCCGTTTACTACAGCAGAGAAAATAGCTGTTCTTTCAGCGCAGTTTGTAGCGCCGAAGCTTGCATTTTCTACATTGCAGCCCTGGAAAATCTTACCGGACTTAGTTAAAAGAGCAGCACCAACATGAAAATTTGAATATGGAGCATAAGCTTTTTTACTAGCTTCGATAGCAGCATTAATCAGTTCTTTTTCATCAACCATTTTCTTCTCTCCTAATTGATATATATAAATGTTTTACCACACTTATTGGTAAAGTAAAAGTAAAAAAGGGAAAAAAAACACCTCCGAAGAGGTGTTTTTTGTAATCCAAAGATCAGCGCTTTGAGAACTGTGGTCTTCTTCTTGCAGATTTGAGACCGTATTTCTTGCGTTCTTTCATTCTTGGGTCACGAGTCAGATAACCAAGCTTCTTGAGTGGAGATCTGAATTCTTCGTTGAATTTAACAAGAGCGCGAGCAATACCATGGCGAAGAGCACCAGACTGACCTGTGCTACCGCCACCAGCGATATTAGCGTAAATGTCAAACTTACCAAGAGTTTCAGTGGTGGTAAGAGGCTGAACAACGATCTTGCGGGTGAGAGCGATTGGGAAATACTGTTCAATCGGTCTCTTGTTAATAATAATCTTGCCTTCGCCTTTGCAAATGCGAACGCGAGCAGTAGCTGATTTTCTTCTACCAGTTCCCCAGAAATATAATTCTGCCATTTTTAGTTGCTCCTTCCTTACTTAGCAAGTTTAACAGCTTTTGGCTGCTGTGCAGTGTGTGGATGCTTGTCGCCAGCGTAAACTTTGAGTTTACCAAGGAATCTCTTTCTCATCTTGTTGCGAGGAAGCATTCTCTTAACAGCGATCCAGAGCATCTTGTCAGGAGCATTTTCAAGAAGGTTACCATAGGTAACAGACTTGATACCACCAAGATAACCAGTATGCCAATGGAATTCTTTGTCGGTTTCCTTAGCACCAGTCAAAACGATTTTGTCAGCGTTGATAACAACTACGAAATCGCCACAGTCAACATTTGGAGTGTAGCTAACTTTGTGCTTACCGCGTAAGCGAGCAGCTACCTGTGATGCAACACGGCCAAGAGGCATATCTTTTGCATCTACTACAACCCAATCTCTAGTTACTTCAGCTTTTTTAGCTTGGAACGTCTTCACCGATTATTTCTCCTTTCGGTTAATACATGACTTTCATCAGATAGAGCCCACCAGGAGTTGCAGGTGCTCCAAGGCGATGTCTGTCGTGATTACGGTACAGTTCGTTTATTTCTTCAGCTTCCATCTGGTTTGTTCCAATCAGATATAAGACCTTCGCCATGTTACGGACCATATTATGCATAAAGCCGGTCCCTATCACGTCGAATTGCAGAATGTCGTCTTGTAGGCTTAGTTCCGCCTGAAGAATATTTCTGATAGTGCTCTCGTATTGCTGGGGTGACTTTGCAAAAGCCGCAAAATCGTGTTCTCCGATGTATAGCTTAGCTGCTTCCTTCATTCTCTCGATATCGGGCTTCTTGGTGAGCTGCCAGTAGAACCTTTCGTAGAAAGGCGACGGCGTTTCGACCAGTCTCCACAGATATCTATAATGCTTTCCGCGAGCCGAGAAACATGGATGAAACTCTTCATCTACTTCTTCCGCCCTGCTTATCCTTAGACACCCAGGGATCGCACTATTCAATCCGATGATTAATTTTTCAAGGGGTATCGGACACCTTGTTTTGAATAACACCACTTGTCCAATTGCATGAACACCGGCGTCTGTCCGCCCCGCCCCGACTGCCCTGCTTTCTTCGCCCCTTGTTATCAGTTTGAATGCCCTTTCGAGTTCTCCCTGAACAGTTGGCACATCAGGTTGGTATTGATAACCAGAGAAGGCACTGCCGTCGTAGGTGACGATAAGTTTAATGTACCTTTCCCTATTTGTCAAGCCATTTTTATTCTTTTTATTCTTAGCCATTTCCTGGCTTTCTAGAATTCGTTTTGTTCGTTCGCTCATCATGATTTAGGTATTAGGTATTAGGTATTAGGTATTAGGTATTAGGTATTAGGTC
>JAZUDR010000200.1:0-4506 GCA_045639725.1 Candidatus Avigastranaerophilus sp.
GGTAGAAGGTGTGTTTCAATATATTTGGAATTAGGGGTTTGGGTTTGGGGGCTGGGGACGATGTATCGAGGCTTTGGTTGCTTTGTATGTGAAAGTTATTGCTTGAAAAATGTTTCTTTGTTATTTTTTATTATGAGTAAGATTGAGGGAAAATATGAATAACAATGTAAGAACCTATAGAGATCTTATTGTTTGGAGTGATTCTAAGCTCCTTGCAGAAAAAGTATATAATGTAACAAAATATTTACCTTCTGAAGAAAGATTTGGATTAGCAAGTCAAATGCAGAGGGCAGCTGTTTCTATCCCTTCAAATATAGCTGAAGGTGAACAAAGGAATTCTACCAAAGATTACATTAGATTTTTATATACTTCCAGAGGTTCCTTAGCAGAGTTATTGACTCAACTTGAAATTACAAAAGATTTATATCCAGAAGTAGAAAGTTTAATCATACCTTTGATAAATTCTTATAATATCTTAGGTAAAAAATTAAATAATCTCATAATTTCATTAAAACGTAGACTAAAACTTAAAAGAGAAGCATATAAAAAGAAAAAATTATTAAAGTAAAAATAAATGAAATTAATACCAGTTTTCGCAAAGCAAAAATCTACGTAGGTAAAGCACCCAAGTCTTCGAACAATCGTCCCCAGCCCCCAACCCCCAATCCCAATATCTATTGCTTGTATGTGTAGTAAATGTTATAACTAGTAAAAATAAATGAACGAGGTAACTAAATGAAGCTTTGCGTTGTTTCTGATATACATGGTTCTCAGACTGCTGCTGAAAAGGCAGTTAAGATGTTTGAAAATGAAAAGTGCGATTATATGCTTTTGCTGGGCGATGTTCTTTATCATGGTCCACGTAACCCATTGCCGGAAGGCCACAATCCACAGGGTGCTGCAAAAGCTTTGAATACCATTAAAGATAAGATTATTGCAGTAAGAGGCAATTGTGATGCTGATATTGATCAGATGCTTCTTGAATTCCCATGTATGGCTGAATACGTAATAATTGTTGATGGCCCACGAAAGATTTTTGCTACTCACGGTCATATTTATGGCCCTGATAATCTGCCAAAGCTTCGCGGAATCAGCTATTTCTTCTCTGGCCATACTCATGTTTCCTATGTTGAAAAGCGCGGTGACCTTACACTCTGCAATCCTAGCTCATGTGCACTTCCCAAAGACGACAAAGGCCCGAGCATTGCCATCTACGAAGACGGCAATATCAGAATCATACCACTGGCATAATTTAAATCAATGAAATCGCTTTGCTAATACAGTAGAAGAAAAATGATTTTTTGTGGTAAAATCATATATAAAATATAAGTGGTAAATCAATGACTGCTCTACAAAAACAGGCAATTGATATTTTGTATCGCTTTCCAGAAGAGAGTCTGGTTGATGTTATATTATATTAGATTTTATTTTAAGGCGTGAACCCTTAAAAGTTAATTACTTCTAGATTAGGAGAGCAATAGATAATGATTACTAATAAAAAAGTTCTTGTTTTGATGCTTGCGGGTTTGATGGCTACAAGCGCTTTGTTTGCTGATAATAAATCGAATGATAAGGCTGATAAAAAAGAAACAACTAATAAAACTGAAAATGTTTCTACCAAGAAGCTTTGTGATGGCTTAGAAAAGCTTATTGAAGCTCGTGAGTCTGTTGAAGAAGTATATATTCAGATTAACAAATCAGAAAAATCATCTGTAATAGTTCTTCTTGAGGCAAAGGGAGATACAAAGCTTAGTGATGAAGAAGTAAATAAAATCAAGACATTGATTTCTGCTGCAGTTGATAAAGTAGATCCCAAGGATATTTCTATTACTGAAATAGATTTCAATCAATTGAAGAAGAAGCTTGTTAAGGATTCAGATAAAAAGGATAAATCCGACAAGAAAGACAAATCTGATAAAAAAGAAAAGTCTGATAAAAAAGAGAAATCCGAAAAAAAAGACAAAGATAAAGATTCTTTAACTGAAGCCAAGGCTGAAAATGAAAAAATAGAAGGCAAAGAAGAAAAGAAAGAATCTAAGTCTGCAGATAAAAAAGAAGAAAAGAAATAATCCCAAAAAGGAGTTTTAAGTATGAATAATAAAATGTTGGTTTTGATGTTCCTTGGTTTGATGACTTCTAATGTTTTGTTTGCTCAGGATGCTAATCCAGCTTCTCCTGAAGCAAAGCCAGAAGTAAAGCAAGAAACAAAGCGAATGGAAAGACCTGTTTCTGAAAGTGAAACTCCGGCTGCCCATAAGATGAGAATGGAAGCTCAGAAGCAGATAGACGCTCTTGAAGAAGTTGACAGAGTTTTTATACAGTTGACTCTGCCGGAACCTACTGTAAAGCAGGATTCAAAAGCAGTTGTTCTTGTTCAGGGAAAAGATAATAAAATCAATGATGAAGTAATAAACAAGATAAAAACAATAGTATCAACAAATGTAGAAGGTCTTGATTCTAAGAATGTTACTGTTGTTGAAATGGACCTGAATAGATTAAGAAGAGATATGGGCATGATGGGCAGACCTGGCTTTGGTAGAGGAAAACCAGGCGAAAGACCTGAAATGGGCGGTCATAGAGGAGGCCAAAGAAGCGGATTCATGAAAAGATTTGGCAGACAAGGCAAGCCAGAATCAGAAAAAGCTCCTGTAGCCGAAGAAAAGCAGGCTCCATCAGAAGCCGCAAAGTAATTCATAATTCATAATGCATAATGCATATTTGAATGTGTTGGTTTGGTGGTGCTTGGCGGGTGCTGTGTGCATTATGAATTATGAATTATAAATTATAAACTTGAGTTTGCACAAAGCGGGTGGAATAGTAGAATACTAGTTTATGAAGAATAGAATAGTAATAGCAATAATATTGATGATAGGTCTTGTTGTAGCGGATACAACTCTTTGGGCTGCTACGGGAGATGCTATGCCTGATTCAGGCAGAAAGACTATTCTGTTCGTTCCATTAGATAGCAGGCCGATAACTAGTAATCAGACTGTAGCAAGCGTTAAGAAGCTTGGTTATAAAATTCTGACGCCACCCGCTGAATATCTTGGCACCAAAGATTATTTCGGAAATCCTGACGGTATCTGGGATTGGCTTGATACAGAAACCAGTGAGAATCAGGATGATATTTTAAGTGTTGTTATTTCATGCGACAGCGTTATTTACGGAAGCCTTGTGGCTTCCAGAATGCATGATTTTTCTAACGAAATATTAACGGAACGTGTAAGACGTTTTGTTGATTTTCATGACAAATTCCCAGAAATCAAGATTTATGCTTATTCTTCTATAATGCGCACCCTTCGCTTTGTTGAAAGCGGTGTTGAAAATAAGAATTATGAAAAATTGGGTGATAAATTTTTCAGGTATACTGTTCTGTTAGATAAAAAAGAGCTGGGGCTTTGCAATTATAATGAAAAACTGGAATTCATGAAGCTAAGAGTTAACCTGCCAATGGATTTACTGAATAATTGGATGGTTATAAGAACTAGAAACTTCATGGTCAACAGGCAGCTTATTATGCTGGCAAACCTGGGTTATCTCACATACCTGGGAATAGGCAGAGACGATAACGCTCCATTTTCCCAGACGCATAGAGAAAGCAGAAGATTGAACGAATATGCAGAAAAGCTTGTATTAGACAACTTTGAGAACTTGGCCGGGCTTGATGAATATGGCCTGGTTATGCTTATGAGAGCTATCAATGATGCTAATAATGAAAAGCCTGCAATTTTTGTAGAGTATAATAAGGGAGTTGGCGGAGACACAATTCCTATGTTCAGTGATGAACCTGTAAGGAACACGATTAAGAAGCAGATTTCCGTAATTGGTGGTGTGGAAGTGGACTCTCCTGAGGACGCGGATCTTGTGCTGCTCGTAAATACTCCAGAAGACGGAAAATCTATTAATCATTATGTAGTTTCGTTAGCAGAAGAAGTTAAAGAAAGTGACTCGCAAAGGAAAAACCGTGCAAAGCAGGTTGCCTCGGCCTTGAACTTTGTGAAGCTTTTGGAAGATTATGTTGCCAAAGGTTATAAGATTGCTGTGGCGGATATTGCGCATCCCAATGGCGCGGATGATGCTCTGCTGAATAATATGCGAATCAGACGTCTGCTATTCCGGTTAAATGCTTATTCTGGTTGGAATACTGCTACAAACAGCACTGGCTATGCTTTGGCTCAGGGCTTAATCGCAAATAAGCTTTCTGTTAATGATAAAACAGAACTGATATTGACAAGATACGTTGATGACTGGATTTATCAAAGAATTGTGCGCACGGTCATAATGAAGGACCTGGCAAAGGTTGGCAGTCGCTATATATGGGAATTTGGCGACAAGAAAGAACTTATTGAAGAAGATATTAACGACCTGATGCATGCTGCAATATTGGGTTGTCTGCCTCCTTTTGAAATATTAGATGGCTTAAGCTTCACCAACCCCTGGAACCGAATGTTTGAGACCGATATAAGTTTCTAGAGGTTTGAATAGCGGTAAGTTGATTGCAATATT
>JAZUDR010000201.1:0-33134 GCA_045639725.1 Candidatus Avigastranaerophilus sp.
GCACCAATAACCCCTAGTGTATTAACTGCCGTTTTAAGACATGAAGGTGTTAAGCCTTTTCTACAAATGTCAGCAAACTGCTTACTTACCATCTTTGCTGCAGCATTTAGTCATAAGACATTTGTATTATCACAATCCTCGGATTCATTGATAAAAAAGTGGATTCCATTTGTAAAAACTTCAATAGTTCATCATGGAATAAGTAGCCATTTCAGGCCTGAGTCTAAAAAGCCAGAAAAGGCTGGTAATGAACCATATTATATATTTGTTTCAAACATATATGTATACAAAGGTCTTGATTACATTGTAGAAGCATATAAAACAGACCGTGAACTTCCACATATATTTATAGTTGGTCATGCATTTGATGTTAATTATACCACCAAAATCAAACAAAACATAAAAGACAGTAATCTTGAGGACAAAATCATATTCCTTGATTCGCTACCCTACTCAGAATTACCTGGATGGTATGCAAATGCCATAGCTAATGTTTTTCCTACCTGGTGTGAAAGTTTCGGATGTGGAATCATAGAAGCTCAGGCTTGCAGTTGTCCGATAGTAGGAATGCAAGCAGCAACTTTGCCGGAATTCTGTGGTGAAACAGGCATACTAGTAAAAGCTTACGATGGCAAAGCATTAGCTGAAGGTATGAAGAAGGCAATAGAATTAAAGAATGATGCTTCATTAGCATCAAAGCTTTCTGAATATTCAAAGTCTTTCACCTGGCAGGCTGCCATGGAAAAACACCGAGACTGCTTTAGAGAAGTCGATACAAAACAAAAAAACAGTTAACGCAGCTTAAAAGATTTTTACAAAAACTCTTGTTTTAAATTTAAAGTTGTGCTAGATTGAGTTTAACGCATTACGGACGAGTCCGAGGAAGCAACATTCTCCGAGACCTAGTTAGTAAATGTGAAAGCAATTTGTAGGAGAATTTTTCGAATGAAGATTTACGTTGGTAACCTTCCTTACGCTATCCGTGACGAAGCACTCAAAGACCTTTTCACTCCTTATGGTGAAGTAGCTACTGCTAATGTTATTATCGAACGCGATACTAACAGATCAAAAGGTTTTGGCTTTGTTGAAATGCCATCAAAAGAAGAAGCTGAAAAAGCTATCGCCGAACTCAATAATAAAGAAGTTAATGGCCGCGCTCTCAAAGTTAATGAAGCAAAGCCACGCGAAGATAGACCTCGCAGACCTCGCTATTAATTAAGTAAAAAAAGACTCTAGTTCGTCGAAAGAACTAGAGTTTTTTTTTGCTTTATTTTATAGAGGCTTGGTAACAGCTATCTCCCTCATCCGTCACAGCTACGCTGTGACACCTTCCCCCACATGGAGGAAGGCCTTGCCGGGGGCGGAGAAGACACACAATAAGACAACTAACTCGCTTAAAGCACTAGCAAATCCCGAATGGGCACGCCCAACAAACCCCAACCCCTAATCCCCAACCCCGGCTGCTTGAGTTACCAGTCTTGTTCGTTGTTGCGGGCTTTTTCTTTTTTCCTATTTCTAATCTTTAACCATTCACGAAGCTCTTCCTGGTTCATATATTCAGGATTCTTTTCAGAAATATTGTTTATTCGATAGTATTTTTGAGCTTCAGCTTCCCGTGCCTCCATCTCTTTAAGGTAAGCTTCAACATCTTTTTTATTGAGCTTGATGTTCTTCATTGCCCGTGCCTTCTGAGAAGCTTCAGGGCGTCCAACTTTCCCCTTATCTTCAGCCATTTGTAGGTCACGACGATCAGCTTCAGGAGTGGCAGCCGTTTCATTAATCGGTGCAGAAGCGGATGCCGTTTCTTCGTTATTTAACTGAGCGCTGTCACTAGCATTAGCTTCAGTGTTATTTTCTTTTTCTTCAGAATTTGAAGACTGCTGTTCGTCTTTATTTTCTTCATCTTCATTATTACCATCAGAAGATTTACTGTTAGCAGACTGTTCATTGTTTTCTTCATTTTCTTTATTATCTTCTGATGATTGCTTTTCTTCATTGCCCTCACCCTCTTTTACGTTTTCTGAATTATTTACGGTTGACTGCTGATTATCATTATTTATATCACTATTTTGCTGCTGTCCCTGCTGGCCATTTTGCTGCTGATTCTGTTGACCTTGTTGTTCATCATTCTGCTGCTCCTACTGGCCATTTTGCTGCTGATTTTGTTGTCCTTGTTGTTCATCATTCTGCTGTTGACCTTGCTGACCATTCTC
The DNA here is from genome assembly GCA_045639725.1 of Candidatus Avigastranaerophilus sp. Lineage (GTDB taxonomy): Bacteria > Muiribacteriota > Ozemobacteria > Ozemobacterales > Ozemobacteraceae > RUG334. The sequence continues at coordinate 2,214 of JAZUDR010000201.1, forward strand.
CTGCTGGCCTTGTTGCTGACCATTCTGCTGCTGGTCCTGCTGACCATTTTGTTGCTGATTCTGCTGGCCTTGTTGCTGGCCATTCTGCTGCTGATTCTGATTTTGTTGCTGTTCCTGCTCTTTTTTCATGCGGTCAAGCTGTTCCTGAAGTTTTTTTTCAGCAATCTTCAAATTATATTCAGCCTGATAATCATTTTTAACAGCTAGAGCATTCTTGTAAGCAGTTACTGCAAGTGCAAAGTCATAGCCCTTAAAAGCAGCATTCCCCATATTATAGAAAGTATTAAAGCTTTCATCAGGATTCCTGACTAATTCTGATGCCCTTGCAAACAATCTAACAGACTTAGCATAGTCACGTTTTCGATAAGAAACAATACCAAGGTTATAATTAATCTCATAGCTGTCTGGCTCTTCAAATCTGCTAATCTGTAATAAGCTTTCAGCTTTATCCAAATCTCCAGCCTCTAATGCTTCTAAGGCAGATTGCACCTTAAAGGCAGGGTGAGCCACACAGGCCGGACATATGATTCCAAGCGCAAATAATAATGTTGATACAGTAATGAGATTATAGGTTTTCATATTCTTTTAAGCCAATGATCTTGTTCTCTTGAGTAAGGTATACGTTCAGAAATCATCCATTCAAGAAGTAGCAGGAAGAAAGCGAGCAAAAGTGGTATCCAGTATAATTCCTGGCGCATAATAATTTTTCCGCCTGAAACCGCTACTCTCTTAATCTGGTTGAGGCCTTTTATTACTTTGTTAGCTGTTGAAACATCTGAAGCACGGTAATATTCAGCATTTGTGCGTTCTGCAATAAGTTTAAGAGGCTCTTCAGCTATTTTAGAAATAACCGGTTGTCCATTAGGCAAACGTTTATAAATAGTTTCGCCAAACCAAGTCTGACCTTCAGGGATATAACCACCGTTTTCGCTGCCAATACCGACAGTGAAAATCTTAATTCCCTTCTTTTCTGCTTCTGCCATGGCTGCTTCTACATGCTTAGAATCAGGGTCTTCGCCGTCAGAAAGCAGAACAATAACCTTAGTCTGAGAAGCAGTGGTATTGAAACGGTCTATAGAGGTCTGTATAGCACCACCAAGATTAGTGCCCTGTTCAGAAAGCAATTCTGGGTTAACTCTTTCAAGGAATGTAAGGAAAGCATTCTTATCGTGCGATAAGGGGCTTTGAACCATTGTTTCACCGGCAAAGACAACTAAACCGATACGGTCTTCCTTTAACCCATTAACCATATTTCGAAGAAGAACCTTTGCCACTTCCAATCTTGAATTTCCTTCAATGTCACGGGCTTTCATAGACTTGGAAATATCAAGAGCAACAACCATGTCCATCCCGGTTCCGTTAACTTCTTCTTCATAACTTTCACCAAGCGGGCGAAGTATGGCTATTCCCATAAGAAACAAGCCCAGACCAATCATAGTCCATTTAATGACAGGTCTTTTTGTTGGCTTATGACTTGTAATCCTGTTAAGCATTAATGAGCTTGCAAAAGCCTCTCTGCGTTTCTTAAGCTTATAAACTACGTGTGAAGATAATGCAGCGACCCAAAGGGCTGTCAGAATCAGTAAATATATATTTTCTAAGCCTTTGAATTCTAGCATCAGAATACCCTCATAAATACGCAACTACGCAGATATATTTCTATTGCTAGCAAGGCAAATGCAGGAAGCAGGAACCAAAAGAATCTTTCAGAATATTGCATTGTGCGGCTTACATCAATCTTACCCTTTTCCAAGGTGGCAATCTTCTTATAGATTGACTCAAGTGCTTCGTTGTCCGTAGCACGGAAATATAATCCTTTTGTAATATAAGCGATATCTTTCAGCAATTGCTCGTCCAGCTGTGGCTTCTGGAGATTACCGTAATAATCAGAATAGTATAGTTTTTGGCCGTTTTTATAATATGGAACTGGCGCCCCTTCCAAGCTGCCGACACCAATAGTGTATACTCTTATACCGCGGTCTGCGGCAATCTTAGCAGCAGTTAACGGCTCAATCCCGGCATTATTTTCACCATCGCTCAAAAGAATAATAACCTTGTCACGCTTTTCCTTTGCAGTCGTATCGAATTTATAAACAGCATTTACTATTGCATCACCAATTGCTGTTCCGTCCTGCTTCATCATACCGAGTGAAGTATGCCTTAGCAGTTCTACCAGAATACCATAGTCTATCGTTAATGGACACTGTGTTAAAGCAACACCGGCAAATATTACAAGACCTACGCGATGGTCAGTTATACCAGTTATGAAATCTTCAGTAATCTTCTGCGCAGCTTTAATACGATTAGGCTTGAAATCTTCGGCCGCCATGGTTCCAGATACGTCAAGAGCAATCATGATATCAATACCTTGACGGGTTACTGATTCTGTTTCAAAGCCATATTGAGGCTGCATCAAAGCAAACACAATAAGAACCAGGCTGATAAGACGTAATAAATCTGGTAAATAACGAAGTCTTGTTCTCCAACTAGTCTTAGCATTAGCAATTACACCAGCAAGAGGATAATTTATACCACCCTTTTTTACGCGTTCTGTAATAAAGAATTTATAATAGGCAATAAGTGGTATCAATAAGAGTAGCATCATGAATTCAGGACTATTCCACTTCATCTTCGCCACCCCTTGATACTAATCAGCTTTTCCAAAGAATCTACCAGACTTTCTGGAGTTCTACTATCATTTTCACTGCCGGTGTATCTAATTTCATCACAATACGCAAGCAAGTTACGAATTTCAGACAAAACTTCATTTCTTACATGACCATTTATTAAATCTGGTATGAATTCATCTGATGTAGCAGCAGCTCCTATACTAAGCTTATACTCATCCAACGCGTAGTTTTTGAGTATAGCTGCAACATTTTCACAAATACTTTTAATATCCTGCTTTTCCCATATTTCAGAGAGTTTCATGCGTTTAATAGCGCGCTTAGCCATTACTTCAGGACTTTGAACAATAGGCTTCCTTACTCGTTCAACTGGGGCTGTCAACATTTTATAGATTAACCATACAATACCCAAACCAACGGCCGCCAAAGCAATTTTCTCAAATAGCAAAAGCCATGGATAGCTCATATCCAAAGTTCCTGCAATGTCGAAGATTTCTTCGCCCAAAGGTGGCAACTTTGGAGTCTGGGAAGCAGCACTAGTAGCACTTGCTACTGAAGCAGTGCTTGTAGTTGTTGCTATAATATTTTCTGTAGTTGAGGCTAACATTATTTATTTTCGGTTGCTGGAGCTTCCTTGACAAAACCAAAGGCTTTATCTATTACTTCTGAGTTTATCTTTAATTCTTCTTTTATACGCAAATCAGTAATAGCATCAGCAAGGAGTTGCATTCTCTTTTCCTTATCGTTTTCCTTGCAATCTTTCAAAATGAATTTCTGCAGATAAGCGCTCATTAAAACCTGGTCTTCAAGCTTTCTAAGATTTTCTATGATTTCTGGATCGCTCTTAAGGTTTTCACGCTTGGCAGCACGAACAAGCAAAATTTCCTGAGCTATCTGGTTGACAACCTGTTCTACCTTTTCCTTATCCATATCGCTTGCACTCATGCCCATCATACTCATTCTTAGCTTAAGGGCATCAACGCTCAGAGCTTCTTTATTCCCTAGCTGAATAACAGTTTCTGAAGCTACAGAACTTACGATTGGATTAACACCTTCACTCAGCATATTACGACGTTCAGCATCATATACACGACCAAGACGAGTCATGCAATATTTAATCTTTTCTTCGGTTCCACTGGCTATTTCTGTGTTTGCAGCAAAATGATTAATATAAAGCAACTGTGAAAGTGCCTTATCAAAATCATTCATTTCGTTCATATATATATCAGCAAGTGCCTTACGCATCTTTAAGCCTTTTGGGCTAAGAGGCTGACGGCGAATATTTTCCTCAAGCACTGTAGCAGCTTCTGATGGAAGACTATATGCAAGAAGGTCTGCAGCAAATTCTGAGTTTTCAGTATATGTAGTCTTTCTGCTTTGATAATAATTATAGGAAAGGGCCAGACCGAGTATGAGAGTTGCTATAACCATAATCAGCATGGCGTCTACTTTGCGGTTTAACGATCTAATATTACTCATTGTTTGTTCCTCTTGTTGAATAATCTAATAACTGGCTGTGCAACAGACTCGCCAGCAGTAAGTTCAATCAAATCAATACCAAAATTGCGACAAGTCTTCTTTAACACTTCATCACGTCTGCGTTGTTCATTAAGTATGCTTTCTACTACCTTACGACTGGATGTATCAAAAATGACTTCCTCACCAGTTTCTGGGTTTTCCATTTCAACCAAACCCACATTAGGGATATACTGTTCACGTGGATCTCGGACATTCACCAAAATAAGGTCATGTCGTGCCGAAGCGACTCTAAGTTGTCTTTCTATTGGACCGACATCAATACCGTCTGATACAAGAAATACAACAGAACGTCTGCTTACTGTTGAATTAAGAAAATCAAGGGGTGCGCAAAGGTTAGTTCCTTTATTCTTAGGTATAAAATACGACAAATCTCTGATTAATCGTAAAACATGACTCTTACCCTTTGCCGGTGGAACAAATTTTTCTACCTTATCTGTAAAAAGGCAGATGCCTGCCCTATCATTGTTCCTTTCAGCAGCAAGACTCATAACAGCAGCAAATTCAACAGCACATTCACGCTTTTCCTTTGAACCAGAACCAAAAGCCATAGAACCAGAAAGGTCCAGCGCTATGATTACCTGTAATTCGCGTTCTTCGGTGTGTTCGCGGATGTGCAAATCACCAGTGCGGGCAGATACCTTCCAATCTATTGAACGGAAATCATCCCCACGGTAGTATTGCCTTATGCCGGCAAATTCCATGCCATGGCCTTTAAACACCGATTTGTAGCTACCGGAATAGAGAGAATCAACAAGTTGCCTTGTTCTTATCTCAATTCTGCCTACCTCTTTTAGAAGTTCCTTAGAAAGCATATTAGCTTATGCTATGCTCACGGCACAGCAACCCCTTCCTTGATGCGTCTGACGATTTCATCAGAATCGATTTCATCAGCTTCAGCTTCATAGGTTGGAATTATACGATGTCTGAGAACATCGCTCATAATGGCCTTTACATCATCTGGCTTTACATAGCTTCGACCATTAACTAAAGCATAAGCTCTAGATGCACGTGTTAAATAAATAGAGGCACGTGGGGAAGCTCCGAATCTTATATAGCTCTTTAATGAAAGGTTATATTTTTCGGGATATCGTGTAGAATCTACAATGCGAAGAATATATTCAACTATCTTATCATCGACATATATTTCGCTTGCCAGTTCTCTGAGCATAAGAATCTGCGATGCTTCAACAACAGGTTCTACAACAGAAACCTGATGACTCTTTTCCGCAAGACCCATACGCTTTACGATAGTTCTTTCTTCTTCGAAGCTAGGGTATTTTACTATAACCTTGAAAAGAAAACGGTCTACCTGAGCTTCTGAAAGGGTATAGGTTCCTTCTGTTTCGATTGGGTTCTGTGTTGCAAGAACCAGGAATGGTTCTTGAAGCTTAAAGGTTTCGTGTTCAATTGTAACCTGTCGTTCTTCCATTGATTCGAGAAGAGCTGATTGAACCTTAGCCGGAGCACGATTTATTTCATCTGCTAATACAAAATTTGAAAAGATTGGTCCTTTATGAGTCTGGAATTCTGCAGTCTTCTGATCAAAAATTCTAGTACCGATAAGGTCTGCAGGCAAAAGGTCCGGAGTAAATTGAATTCTTGAGAAATCAGTCTTCACAGTTCTTGCCAAAGCCTTAATAGCAAGTGTCTTTGCGAGGCCTGGTACACCTTCTAGAAGAATGTGACCGTCAGAGATAAGAGCTAAAACAAGCATTTCAAGAAGATTTTCCTGACCGACAAGAACCTTCCTCACCTCTGTTTTTATGCTGTTTATAATGTTTCCAGCCTGTTCAATGCGATTTTGTATATTATTATCCATATATGTAAGCTCCATATATTTTATTACTTATTTAAAGGCTATTAAGAACTTCTTTGATGTCAGATTCTATAGCTATTAACTGTCTGTTAGGCATACGATTGGCATACATAACAGTTTCTATTTCAAAAGCAAGTCTGGCTGAAGCCTGAGTTATGTTATTGGTTCCGGCTATCTTACCACATTTATCAAGAAGTTCATCAAAGGTCATATCCAAACTAAGATTCTGGTTTCTGTAGCAGCATGCCTTTTTAAACAATTCAAAATACTTACGATAAAATTCTACACTTACTTCTTTATATTGAACCTTTAATGATGCAGCTATGGTTTCAAATTCAACCTTTTCTACTACCGGTTTCACAGGTTCTTCTGGTTTAACAGGTTCTTCCTGTTTGATTATTACAGCATCTTCAACTTTGGTTTCTTCAGCTTTTTCATTGCCAACTTTATTAATCTTCTTACCGACAACAACGGCGCAAACTATAATTAAAATAACAATCAGGATTATGCCAATTCCCAAATAAAGCAAAGTATTGAACCAGTTAGATTCTTTTGGCTGCGGCTTTGAATGCATTGGCTGGGAAGAAGCCTGCTTATTGTTCTGAGGTGTGTTTGAGTTTTCTTCGCCTTCTTCATCCTGTGCAGTAATTACGTTTTCGTCATCATCAGAATCTTCTGCGGCCTGATTAACTTTTATTTTAATAGGTTCGGAGCTATGCGTTTCACCGTCTTTATCTTTCATAGAAAAAGCAGGTATTGTCAGTTCCCCAACCTTCTGAGGAACAAGTGTAAGAACAACCTGTTTTACGCTTTCGCCTTTTCCGTTAATTGAACGGGATTGCTGTGAAGAACTGCGACCCATGATATCAAAATCAGGAATATTATCTACCCTGAAATCAATGTCATTCATATTACTCATATTGAAGCTGTTAAAACTGAATGTAAAGCCATGACTGCTAAAATTTTGGGTATTATTGCTTTCTGATGTTAAAGTCTTTTTAATATTCACAGTAAGTTGAATCTGATCGCCAAATTCAACCTCTGTCCTATCCACACTTGATGTTAATGATATATCTTCTGCCAATACCATACTGGCGCAAGCCAAAAGCATAAGTATTGAAAATAATAGTTTTCGCACGCTTTGCCTCCTGATTTATATGGTTAGACTATACCACAAATCAAAAGGTTCCAACAATTTAAAAAAAATGAATGAGGCCTTCGGATGCCTCTTATACTATCGTGCGTGTTGTGGGGTAGCAGTCGATTATTTCTTTTATCCAGACAGGAAGTTCTTGGGTTAACTGAATAAAATCACCGTCTTCATAATATGCCACATATGTGAAGCCAACGGTGTTATCAAAAAATGTTACCTTATCTGCCATAGGCCATATAGCTTTCATATTTTGCACAGTTTCAAGGTATCTTCGTTCTACATCCTTATCAGGAATGCCGTGACCACCATTTTCTACTCTGAAGGCAATTCTCTTTTTTGCAATTTCAACATCTGCTACACCAACATAGTAAATCCAAATGTCGTAGCCTTCATTGCGTGCATTTGCTATATTTCGAATAATGGATTTTCCGCAAAGTGTTGTTTCCTGACAGAAGGTTATATGTTTTGAAAAATATTCTCTTACAAGACCAACAGTTAATCTGTCGGCTTTAATTCTATCTACCCTATTTCGCCAGTCACCATTGAAAGACTTTATTACTTCATCAGAATTTACTCTAGGATAAGGAAACGTATTAGAACAGGAATGATATAAAGTAGATTTGCCGCAACCATTGCAGCCTGCAAAAATAATATATTTGGGTCTGTTTTCAGAATCTGCGATCTTCAATTACTTTTCTCTGGCGCTGCTGTAAAAAGCTTTCACAAATCTGTTTGAAAAAGCCGACTTCTTCTTTGTTTTTGCAAGACATCAACAAGCCCGGAGTTTCGCTGATACTTAGTTTAGAACAATCATCAAAAATCTTTTTGTCAGATTTTAATTCATCTATATTCATTGTTCGCCCCTTTTATATTTTATCGGCAAAAGGTATATACTATATTTAGAGCTAAAAAGCAAGAGGGTTATAAAATAGCAGGGTTGTGCTTAAACAATGAATGAGGCCTTAGGCCTATGAATGCCACCTTCGGTCTATGAATGATTCGGCTGACGCCAAATATGAATGAGGCTACGCCTATATTTTTAATACTCTTCGCTAAACAAGATTATTCTGCTTCTTTAACAAGTCTGTGCCTATTTTAGTTAGCCGAAAGCTAAATTTCAGCAGCAGCCAGAGTGACGAAGAAGAGCCTTGGTTTCTGGATCTCTGCCTCTGAAGATTCTGAATACTTCGCTTGGGTGTTTGCTACCCCCCAACGACAGGAATGTATCTCTGAATTCCCTACCCTTTTTCTGAATAGCGTCTTCGTTTTCAAGGCCTACTTCTTCAAAAGCGGCAAAAGCATCGGCACTCAGAACTTCAGCCCATTTATAACTGTAATAGCCAGCGCCGTATTCATTTGCAAAAATATGCTGGAAAGCACATATGAATTTATCACCAGCATATGCAGGCATTGCACAGCACTCACTTGAAATATCTACAAACAACTGAACCGGGTCTTTATCGCCATCTGGGTCATAGCTTGAATTAAGAACCATGTCGAACTTACCGAAAGACAACTGTCTCTGCATCTGATATGCAGCTCTGAATTTCTTCAAACCACGAACCTTTTCAAACATTTCTGAAGGCATTGGTTCACCAGTCTTGTAGTGACGAGCAATCTTAGAAAGAGTCTTCTTTTCAATGCACCAGTTTTCCATAAACTGAGAGCAAAGTTCTACAGCATCCCATTCAACGCCGTTACAGCCTGCTGTTTCAGATTCATCAACCGTAGTAAGCATTCCCTGCAAAGCATGACCGAATTCGTGGAACAAAGTCTTCATTTCAGTGAAAGAGAATAAAGAAGGCTTGCCATCCTGTGGAGTTGTAGCGTTACAACAGATATATACAACAGGCTTTCTCAGAATCTTGCCTTTATACATCCTTCTGGTGAAACAGTTTTCCATCCAGGCACCAGCACGCTTTTCGCCTGGTCTTACAAATGGGTCTAGATAGAAGTGTGCAATGTTCTTGCCGGTTTCATCAGCAACATCGTAGAAAACAACATCTTTGTCCCAAACAGGGGCATCTTCACGCTTAGTAGGTATAATTTTTATCCCAAAAAGTCTTTCCGCCAAATCAAACAATGCATCGCGAACCTGATTGAATGGGAAATAAGGTCTGATTAAATCATCAGTAAGATTGAATTTCTTTTCTCTCAGTCTTTCAGCCCAGAAAGCAACATCCCACTGCTTTAATGGTTCGTTGAAGCCACTTTCGTTTGCAAGTTTCTGTATTTCTTCAAGATCTTTTTTGCCATATGGCTTAGTGGCTGTTTCAAGTTCATCATACATCTTCATAACATTTTCGATGTTCTTAGCCATCTTAACATCAAGACTGAATGCGGCAAAATTTTCATAGCCCACAAGCTGGACCATTTCCTTGCGAACCTTTGTTAATTCTATGATTAAAGGAAGGTTATTAAAACGGCCTTCTGCTGCTCTTGAAGCAAATGCCTTATAGATTGTGTACCTATCTTCTCTGTCTCTGTGATGCTGGAGAAATGGCATATAGCTTGGCTGAACAAGAGTTATTCTCCATGGACCATTTTCTGGTGTAGAAACAACGCCTTCTTCACTGTGAGCTCGGTTATAGGAATCAGAAGCAAGATTCTTCAGATTGTTCGGCCAACCTTCGGTCTTTGCTTTATCAGTAATTATAAATTCAAATTTATTAACAGAATCAAGAATATTGTTATTGAAATCTATACCTATTTCAGAAATTCTATTATATAGGTAATTGAATCTATGCTTAGCTGTGCCAGTAAGACCAACACCAGCCTGTTCGCACTTTTTAAGCTTTATATCTATTACTCTTTTTCTAGAATCGCTAAGTGTTTTATATTCTTCACTGGCCTTTAAAACCTTCAGACCTTCATAAACCTTTTTGCTCTGTGTCATCATCAACTGGGTCTGAACGAACAAAGGCATCATTTCGGCTTCTACCTTACGATAGCCATCACAGTTTTTAACACTGGAAAGATGAATCAGAAGATTCCAGCCATATTCAAGATAAAGTTCAAGGTCTTCTAACGGTTGGCACAAGCCATCCCATGTTGGAACTATATTTTTTTCGATATTTCTGAACTCATTCTGCATTTCAGAAAAAGCATAAGTGAGAGCTGACGCAAAATGCTCCGGCTTTATTTTATCGAATTTTGGTAATTCATCCTTTTTTTCTAATAGTTCTAATACTGGATTATCATTCTTATTCATCTTATGTACCTTATAAACGCTAATTTTTCGTATACAACTATATGCCAAAAGCCCTTGTTAGTCAAACTTTATTTACTATGCATAATTGACTAAAATGTGGCAATAAACTATAATACTTGAAACAATTTAAGGGGCAGACAATTGAATCTTTTTAGAAATTTTAGTATCAAAACCAGACTTGTATTTGCATTTTTGATTGCTAGTATATTTCCATTAGCAGTCTTTGGCTATATAACATTAGGCAATATCGAAGTTACAAGAACAACCTTGATTTTCTTTATAATTATTTCAGTTTTTATTGCTATAATCACAGCACTTCTAGTTGCAGGTTCTATTGTAGCACCACTTCAAATTATTCAAAGTTCTCTACAATCATTCCAGACAAGAAAAACCACTGGAACAATGAATGACCATGGCTCAGACGAAGTATCTGATGTAATTACAGAAATCAATAATCTCTATGAAGATTGGAACAAAGAAGTCGTAACCTTAGGCAAAAAGCAGATTCAGCTTGATAAGGAAAACGAAAGGTCAACCACGAGAGCAAATACTGTTGAAATCCAACTGGCTCACACAAGAAGTCTTCTTCAGGTAGCAAGAGAATTGAACACTACATTTGATTTTCAGAGCAATTGCAAGACAATACTGGATGAAGCTATAAAAACTCTCAATATTCAATGGGCTTCTATTCTCTTAGTTGATAAAGAAAAGCATGAAATGCGCGTTGCATGTGTCAGAGGCATAGAAAGAAGCGTTCTTGAAGATTTAAGCGAAGAAAGCTATCCAGCAATCAGACTTAAGCCCCATGAAGGTCTTGCTGGCTTAGTAATCAAAGACAGAATCCCCCTCATCGCTAACAAAGGCCACAAAGACCCACGTTTCAAGCAATTCAATGAATTTTCCAACAGAGACCAAAAGGTTGCAAGTCTTTTGTGCGCTCCTATTATTGGCAAGGATGACAGCATACTTGGCGTAATCAATCTCATAAATCGTCAGATTCCACCAGTTTTCAGAAATGACGTAATTCCATATGCTGAAGATTTGTGCACATTAGCAGCCCTAATAATTGAAAGAAACAGAATGTATAACCAGCTCTTCACAGATGACCGCACAGGTTTGTCGGCTCATAACGTATGGCTGGGTTATTTAAAGGAAGAAGCGTCAAGAGCTCATCGATATGAACAGAACTGTAGCGTTGTTATATTTGATATAGACAGCTTTAAAACAATACTTCAGGCTACAAATGATGATTTCGTAAGTAATATCATAGCAGACTGTGGTAAAGCAATATCCTCAATGCTCCGTGATACAGACAAAGCCAGCTCCAATCAGGAAAGATACTTCTGCTTACTTCCCAATACCGATGCAGCAGGAGCAGTATTCTTCGCTGGTCGTGTAAAAGAAGCTATTGAAGCTCATAGCTATAATTATGACGGAAAAAATATTAAGGTTACTTTGTCTGCGGGTATAGCTTCATTCCCGGATAACACAAAAAATTCAGAAGATTTGTTAAAATCAGCAGTTCATGCCGTAGTTGAAGCTCACAATGCAGGCGGAAACAGGGCATCAATATTTAAGTAAAATATCAGGTTTTAATCATGGCATCACAGGTTACTAATTATAAATGTTTATCATGCACCGCTGACCTCAAATTCTCTGCCCAGACAGGCAAACTAGAATGTGAATACTGCGGTAGTTCTTATACAGTAGAAGAAATCGAAGCCAAAATGGCTGAAAAGAATGCTCAGGCAGAAGAAGCCAAAGTTGCAGCAGAACAAAAAGAAGCAGCAGACAAGGCAGAAGGTAAACATGATTACGCTAAAGAAGCCTGGCTTGATGAAGGTATGAAAGCCTACAAATGCCCTCAATGCGGAGCCCAGATTATCTGTGAAGCAATAACAGGCAGCACATCTTGTCCATATTGTGGAAGTCAGACCATGGTTCCGGGCACTTTTGCCGGAATGCAGAAGCCTGATTATGTAATTCCTTTCAAACAGACAAAAGAAGCAGCATCTAAGGCATTAGAAGATTTCTATAAGAGTAAAATACTATTACCCTCCTCTTTCAAAAATAAAAACCATATCAGTGAAATAAAAGGTATTTATGTGCCTTTCTGGTTATATGATGCTTCAGCGTCTGGCTCATGCCTTTATGAAGGAATCAAGAAAAAAAACTTCAGACGTGGTGATTACGATATAACCCAAAAGCTTTATTACGAAGTAAGAAGATCGGGGCAAGATTTCTTTGCGTTCATTCCGGCAGATGGTTCTAAGAATATGCCTGACGACTTGATGGATTCAATAGAACCTTATGATTACAACCAGTTAAAGGAATTTTCCAAGGCTTATCTAGCAGGCTTTTTGGCTGATAAATATGATGTAACAGAAGAAGAGAATAGACCTCGTGCTGAAACACGTGCAAGAAATACCCTAAGTGCAGACTTACGCAATACAGTATCTGGTTATGATTCAATACGCACAGTCAACGAAGATATTAACGTAAATCTATCCGAAGGCCGATACGCAATGCTTCCGGTATGGCTGCTTTCAACAAGATGGGAAGGCAAGAATTTCTTATTTGCAATGAATGGCCAGACAGGAAAAATGGTTGGCAATCTTCCTATTGATAAAATGAAGTGTGCAATGATTACATTTGGAACATTTATAGTAACCGTAGGAATAGCTTTTGGTTGCATAGATGGAAATGACGATGCAGTAATGGCATTAAAGATTATTGTTCCAATCATAGTATCTGCAATTGTTGCATGGGCGCTTGTTGCACAGATGAAGACAGTAGAGCTGGCAACATCAGCCGGGCAATACAAGAGCAAGCCACTAGAACTGACTATGCGTGAAGACATTTACTTGCGAACAGAAGAATCAAGCAGAAAAATAGAAAAGAAGAATGAATGAGGCCTGCAGCCTGTGAATGAATCGGCTTCGCCGATTATGAATGATTCGGCTTACGCCGAATATGAATGAGGCTATGCCTATATTTACTATACGTTTCGCTAATCAGGCATTTGGTATTTTGCTGCTTATCGGTGGTTGGGTGACAAAACCTAATGCATAATTATTAATTCATAATGCATAATTGAATGTGTTGATTTTATACTGCTTTTAGTAGGTTTGTAACAAGATTCGAAACTTGGCAGAGACTGGTTGAAGCAGTAGAAACGAAACAAATAATTGTGAATTGTGCATTATGCATTGTGAATTAAGAAATGGGCACAAAGTTGGTTGATACAGCAGAAACAAACTAATACCGAGACTAAAAAATCGGCCTGCTTGGCTGTTTATCCGCAAAAATCCTGTTATCCGTTGCTAATTTTGCCTTGTCACATTTTCAAAAATGATATAGAATTTTCAACAGTGTTGAATTTTAGAAAAGTTAAGGAATGATTATTATGCGTAAACTATTGTGGCAACCAACAAAGAAACAGATTGAAAGCACAAGACTCTGGGCTTTTATGCAATATGCAGCCAAGGAAACCGGCATTGGTTTTGTTAATTATAAATCGATTTATTATTGGTCAGTAAGATGCCCAGAAACCTTCTGGGACTTACTTTGGAAATTCCTTGAAATAAAGACTTCCAAAAACTATGACAAGGTTGTAGACGATCTTAAAAAGTTTCCTGGCGCAAAATGGTTTGTTGGTGCAAAGCTTAATTATGCTGAAAATATGCTGAAATACGCAGATACAGATAAACCAGCTCTTATTTTCCGTGGCGAAAACACAACACGCAGAGTAATTTCCTATAGAGAGCTTGAAAGTCAGGTAAAACGCCTTGCAACTGCCCTTCGCAATCAGGGTCTTAAAGCTGGTGATGCTGTTGCCGCTTATATGCCAAATCTTCCAGAAACTATTATTGCTATGCTGGCTGCCTCAGCAATAGGTGCAACTTGGTGTTCCTGCGCAACCGACATAGGACCACAGGCCGCAATAGACAGACTTGGCCAGGTTAATCCGACAGTTCTTTTCACAACTGACGGCTATCTCTATAAAGGGAAAAAATTTGACGTAAAACCAAATGCAGCAGCAATAGCAGCAGGAATTCCAACAGTAAAAAAAGTTGTAGTAGCCCATTACGCAGGCGATGACAGTAATCTCGAACCAATAGCAAACGCAGCAAAATGGGATGAATATCTGGCCAAGGAAATACCAGCAGATTTCGCATACGAACAAGTAGATGCAAATCACCCAATGGTTGTAATGTTTTCTTCTGGCACAACAGGCAAGCCCAAATGCATTGTTCAGGGTGTTGCAGGCCTTCTCATCAACCAGTTGAAAGAACTAGCCATTCAGAATGATATGAAACCAGAAGATACTATGCTTTATATCACAACCTGCAGCTGGATGATGTGGAACTGGCAGGCAGCTGCCTTAGGCACAGGCTCTACAATTGTTCTTTTCGACGGCAATCCTTCTTATCCTGACACTTCAGCTATCTGGAAGATTCTTGAAGAAGAAAAAGTTACTGTTTTTGGCCTCAGCGCTAGTTATGTTCATGCACTTCTTGCCGAAGGCTTCTCACCACGCAAAACCGTTGACCTTACTCACCTTCGCGCTATTTCTCAGACTGGTTCTGCATTATCTGACGATGGCTTTGATTATGTCTACCGCGAAATAAAAGAAGATCTTCATTTCAATTCTATCGCTGGTGGCACAGATATCAATGGTTGTTTTTCAAGTGGCAATCCAATCAGCCCAGTTTACTCAAATGAGCTTCAGGCCCCTGGTCTTGGCATGAAAATTGAATGCTATGACGAAAATGGTAAGCCGGTAAGAGACGTTCAAGGGGAACTTGTTTGCGAAATCCCTGCCCCATCAATGCCTTTGTGTTTTGGCAACGACCCGGACGGCAGCCGTTACATGGACGCCTACTTCAGAGTTTACCCGAACATTTGGCATCACGGTGACTATGTAATGTTCCACGAAGATACTATGGGTATTTCTTATTTTGGTCGCTCAGACTCAATTCTGAAGCCTTCTGGCGTTCGTATCGGCACGGCAGAAATATATAATCAGGTAGACAGGATTCCAGGCATCAAAGATAGTCTTGCCATAGGTCAGCAGTATCATGATGACCAGCGTATAGTTCTGTTTGTTCAGCTTAATGAAGGTGTTGAACTCACAGAAGAATTAAAAAAGACAATCAAGACAACATTACGCACAAAGGCCTCCCCAAGACACGTTCCTGCAATAATTATGAGTTGTCCTGATATTCCAAAAACACTGAACGGGAAAAAGGTTGAAAGCGCAATAACCAATATGGTTAACGGCCGTAAGGTAACCAACCGTGATGCATTATCTAATCCAGAATCACTAGATTATTTCAAGAGCATCCTCCCAGAACTACAAAAGTAAATAACTTCTGAAAAGATTATTAATCTTGGCCAATAGTTTTCTCACTGTTGTAGAAGAGTGAGAAAACTACTTTATAACAGTTACATTCTTATAATAACTATATTTAGGCATAGAATCAGAAGAAAATTATAAAATTTGAAAAATTTATGTTAAAATGATTTATATTATAAAATTTCTTAATCAAAGGAGATGTTATGAAGTATTTAATCTTTAATTCAAAAAATTTCAGAAAATACCTTGCATATAGTTGTGCAGCAATGATTTTTGCACCAGCTTTTTTATCATGCAGTGGAGCATTTGCAGAAGAAATTGCAGACAGAGTATTCACGAATGCTAAGGTTTATTCTATTGCAATGGATGGAACCGAAACCAGAGCAGAAGCAGTTGCTATTAAAGACGGTAAATTTGTCTTTATAGGAAAAGATGAAGACGCAAAGAAATTGATTGGTAAAGACACTGTAGTTACTGACTGCAAAGGTGGCAGCCTATTACCCGGTTTTACTGATGCACACATGCACATCGCTCAGTCTTCTACATACTACGGTGGTGTTTCTTTTGAAAGTATTGTTCCTGACATTGATAAGGATACACCCGAAGACGTTATCAAATTAATGCAGAAGAAATTGAAAGAATATGCTGATTCACATCAGAATGACCCTGTAATCCATGGTAATGGATGGGACAGAACCTGGTTTACCGGTCTACTCAAAGAAATTACAAGACCGATAACTCGCCATGACATTGATGCGGTAATAGCAGATAAGCCAGTTGTGCTTACAAGTTATTGCGGACACGTAGTTCTTCTAAATACTAAGGCACTTGAAGCTGCTGGACTAACAAAAGATTCACCTGATCCAGAAGCAGGTATTGTACGACGCGAAGCAGATGGAACACCGGATGGTTATATACAGGAACCTGTTGCATTTATCCCTATCGTAACAAAAATTCCTAACATTCAATTCAATCTCGAACAAACCAAAAATTCTATCAGAGAAGCTTTTAAAGAAACTTCATCACAGGGATATACGCTTGTTTGTGATATGCAACAATCTCCAATCGGTTATGAAGCTCTAAGCCAAATGGCTAAGGATGGAGAATTCAAGGCTCGCATACGTGGAGTTCACAATGTTAATGATGCAACAAGAGAAGAGGACTTCAAGGCTGCTGTTGAAAACCGCAAGAAATATGACGTAGAAGATCTTTTTGTAAGTGAAACAGCAAAGTATTTTGTTGATGGTAACCTTTCTATGACTATACCTTACACAAAAGAATATTGTGATGAGAATGGTATCGCCTATGACTTTAGAGATCCTTTACTCTGGAATGAAGATCATCTGAAAGAATCCATGAAAGAGTTTCGTGCAGCCGGCTTCAACATTCATGTTCATGCAATGGGTGACTATGCTGTTCATGCAACAATTGATGCTATGGAAGAAGCTCAGAAGATGAAATCTGATCGCAAATGTACTGACGCTATAGCTCACATTACTTTCATGACAGAAGAAGATAAGGCTAGAATGGCTAAGCTTGGTATTATTGCCAGCATTCAGCCTGTTTGGCAAAATTCAAATGAAACAAACGGTGCTGTTTTTATCAATATGTATGGTTTGGAAAAATTCAAAACATCATGGCCAAACAAAAGTCTTATAAATAATAACGTTCTGTTAGCTTATGGTTCTGACTTTCCAGTAAATCATACTAGTGCTCTTAGCGGAATTGAAATGTCTCAGACAAGAAGATACTCTCATTTTAATGTAGATTATGAAAAATATAAAGATTTACCAGCAATGAATCCAGCAGAATGCTGCACTTTGAAAGATGCTTTGAAAGCCCATACCATAAATGGTGCATATCAACTTCAAGTTGAAGACATCACAGGTTCTATAGAACTTGGAAAATCAGCAGAACTAGTAAGACTTGATGTTGACATAGAATCTACTCCAGTAACTGATTTATCTACTTTAAAGGTTAGAGAAACAATTCTGAAGGGCAAAACTGTTTATATGGCAGAATAATACATCTTTTCAGAATCAGTTAATAAAAAACAGATTTATTCAGTAATTAAATATAACAGACCTTTTGAAGTTTTGTCTTTGAAAGGTCTGTTTTTTGTTATACTTATAACTCTTTATTTCAGTCGAGAGTCTAATCACATTATTTATAAAGTAAGTGCGCATTGGAAACGAACCAAAAATTTTTGATAAAAAAGACAAGTGACTTTTGAACTAGAACCTATTATAAAACTTGTTAAATCAATAAATTTATGACAAAATGGATTAATAAATTATTTATTACAGGAGTGAATTTATGAGAAACACAATAATAACATTGGCATTATCGATACTGATGATACCTAACCTCTGCATCTGTGCAGAAAACGAAAAAGAAGTAAAATATGATGCATATACAAAGGTTGCACCTAATCTGTATGAAGTAACCTGCGACGAATATGATTACGATTATATGCTTAAGGAAGGCAAAGGAAACGTTGATTTTTTAAATTCTGGTTGTTCAGCCATCAAAGAAGGCAACTATCTAGGCCGCAATTTTGACTTTATCGCTGGAGACGCATCTGAAATCGTTGTTAAAACAACAGGCAAGAAAGACAGATATGCTTCTGTTGGTATGGTAGGCGGTTTGATGTGGCTAACCTCTAAGTTCATGGATAATGGTCTGGACGAAGATGCTAAGAAGCTTATTCCATTGATGGTGCTTGATGGTATTAACGAAAAAGGCCTTGCAATTGAAACTAACTGTGTAAATGCTACTGATGTAGGTGGTCTTACAAAGCACACAAATCCAGGCAAAAAAGAAATTGCTCAGCTTTGTGTTGTAAGATATCTGCTTGACCATGCAGCTACCGCTGATGAAGCAATAGAACTGATGAAAAGTATAGACATAGTCAATAACCGTGACGTTATGGGCCTTATTGCCAGAACCTATGAAGTTCATTTCCTTATTACAGATAAAAACAAAACCTATGTTGTCGAATTGAACAACACTAAACCAGAAGGTGAAAAGCTAGTTGTAATGGAAAATGAAACTATTATGACCAACTTCTATCTCCACCTTGCTGATACCAAGAAGAACACCTATGCACCTCACTCATTAGGTATTGAAAGATATCGCAAACTTGCAGACAACAGAAGCTCAGTTAATTCTGTAGAAACCATGAAACAACTGATGCAATCAATCCGCTTTACTAACTCAAATAGACTGGATGGCGAATATGAACCAGGCGAAAACTATGACAATCCTTACACCTGTTTGTCAGACCATCCTGAATTCGGTGAAAATCCAATCAACTATGCAAATCATAGAGAACATCTGAAAGAAGTTCTTGATGTCATGAAAAGAGATAGCGTTTTAATCGTTGACGTATTAAAGGATCCTGAAATGAAGAACCCAACAGGCATTTGGTGCACTTCTCACAACTCAGTATTTGACCTTGAAAATAAAACAATGAGCGTTGCTGTATTTGAACGTTACGACAAGTATTATGATTATTCTGCAAAATAAGCATCGACTTTTTATATGTTTATAGCAAAGAATTAAGGCTAATAGGAAAAAAATATATAAGCCGTAATGTCGAACAAGAAATTGATAAATCGATAGTTCAAAAATTATCATTTATTACATAAAAAGGAGTAAATTTTTATGAGAAAAAGCATATTGGCATTAACCCTATCTTTATTGCTGGTTCCAGCATTTGGATTTAGTGAAGAAAATGACAACTCAGTAAAATTTAATGAATACAAAAAAATTGCACCGAATCTGTATGAAGTAACAGTTGATAACTATGACTATGATTATCTTCTTAAAGAAGGTGCCTGTAACAATTCTTCAGCACCTGCTGGTTGTTCTGCTTTAAGAGCAGGGAATTTCTTAGGCCGTAACTTAGATTTTATCGCTGGTGATGTTCCAGAAATCATAGTAAAGACCCCAGCTAAGAAAGGCAGATATGCTTCTGTTGGTATGGTTGGAGCTCTTATGTGGCTTGATGGCAATACTATTGAATCAAATCAGGACGAAGATGCCAAACAACTTATCCCATTAGCACTAGTTGACGGCATCAATGAAAAAGGACTTGTCGCAGAACTCAATTGTGTTAATGCCGTTGATGTTGGCGGTCTCACTGTTAAATCAAATCCTGGCAAAAAAGAAATATCTAAGTTCTGCCTTATCAGATATCTTCTTGATAATGCAGCATCAGCAGATGAAGCTATAGAATTACTGAAAAATTCAGATGTCGTAGTTGCCCGTGACGTTCTTGGCTTAGCAGCAGCTAATTATGACCTCCATTTCCTCATTGCCGATAAAGACAAGACTTATGTTGTTGAATTCAATAACACTAAACCAGATGGTGAAAAAATGATTGTTCTGCCAAATGAACCAATCATGACTAACTTCTACCTCCATCTGGCTAATTATACCAAGGGTTCTTTCCCAGCTCATGCAGAAGGCGTAGAAAGATATAGAAAACTTGTTGCCCAGAAAAGAGCAATCAAATCAGTTGCTGATATGAAAAGAGTAATGCAGTCTATCCGTTATTCAAATAGTAGCAGACAGGACGGCGTATATGCTCCTGGTAAAGATTTCAGCAATCGTTTCACTTGCTTCTCAGACAATTCTGTTCCAGATAACCCTGAAGTCATTTATGCCAATTATAAAGAACATATCCCCGAATTACTGTCTGTTATGAAAAATATGGAAATTGAAACTACTAATTTGCTGAAAGACCCAAAAATGTATAACCCGAACAGTCTATGGGTTACCTCACACAACACCGTTTATGATATTGAAAACAAAACGATGAGTGTAGCAATATACGAACGTTTTAATAAATATTACGATTATTCAGCAAAATAAGTTCTATTATTTCTCTTCTTATATCTGACTTCAGTAATGTCAAATCTAATCTCAGATATACAGAATAATGCAAACAGTTCTTTAAAAGCTATGAAAAACAAGCCATAATATATTGGGTTTGTTTTTCATAGCGCTATAAATTAATATTATCTAAGGGAATAAAGTAATTATGAGAAATACTACAGCAACAGCTTTGCTAATTGCTTGCGCTTGCTTTTGTACACCAAGTATTTATTCACAAACAACAGAAACAGCTCAGAGTGAAGTGAGCGAAAAAATTCTGACTGAAACAGAAAAAAGAATTGCAGACCATGTTTTACCAACATATGCTCCGAACAATGAAATCACTGGCGAATACGATGAATCACTTGCAGCCAAGTGTTTTAATGGTATTTTTGTTGGAAAGAAAAGAGAAGATGTAAATATCTGGAAAGGTATTCCATTCTGCAAACAACCTGTTGGCGAACTGAGATTTAGAGAACCTCAGCCAGCAGAAGCCTCAAGCAAAGTTTATGAAGCATATAATTTCATGAAATCTTGTATGCAATCAATAGACCCAGATGAAAAGGCTTCCAAATATGAACAAGGTGATGATTGCCTCGGTTTAAATATATGGTCAAATACTAAGAGTTCACTTAAAGCCAAACCAGTATTAGTATTTATTCATGGCGGTGGATGGATAGCCGGTGGAACAAGTGACCCACTTTATGAAGGCTATTATTTTGCACATGACAACCCAGATGTTATGCTAGTTACAATTGATTATCGTGTTGGTATGATGGGTCAGATAAATCTGTCTTCTTTACCTGACGGTAAAGACTTTGAAAACTCTGAAGACCTTTGCATGCTTGACATGGTTGAAGCTTTAAAGTGGATAAAACAAAATATTGCAGCCTTTGGTGGCGATCCAAACAATGTAACCATAAGTGGTGAATCAGCAGGCGGTGGAGCCGTTTCAATGCTTTGTGTAATGAAGGAAGCAAAGGGGTTGTTCACTAAAGCAATACCAATGAGTGGTGCAGTTACTCATTTCAACAAGAAAGAATTAACATTAAAACAAGTACCAGCCCTTCAGGAAGCTTTTGGATGCAAAACCGTTGCCGATATTCAGAACATACCTTTTGACAAGTTAAAAAAATGGTGGGGATATAATGTAGAAAACGTTTATCATCATCCAGTACGTGGAAATAAGCTAATAGAAGCAGACCCACTGAATGCATGGGAACGTGGTGATTCTAAGGACATTATCGTTTTACAGGGACACACCTCAAAAGAATTCAATTACTATTTCACTGTTTATGGTTATTTAGATGCAATGTTTGATGCAGTCTGCGAAGCTGGTACTAAGGGAATCAGTGCCAGAAGCGATAAGAAATATGCTGAAGTATATGAAGAATATATGAAAAGCTTAGAAAAACTTGGTTATAAAGGCAATAATCAGTATCGCGAATTCATGAATGATAAGGTTTTCAACGGACCTCAGTTATATCAGGCTGAAATGCATTCAAAGAATGGTGGTAAAGGCTATTTCTATACTTTTGATAAAAGCTATGATGGCGATTATGCTAAGATTGGAGCAGGCCATGCAGTTGACCTTTGTTATCTATTCGGAACCTTTGACGGTGTATGGTCTTTCGGAACTCCGGATGAATTGGAACTTGCCTCAAAATACCAGCAGATGATTGTTAATTTCTGTAAGACCGGAAATCCATCAATAGAAGGTCTGGATTGGCCAGAATATAACACCCAGACAAGAAGCAGAATGATTATTGGTGACAACACCCATATTGAAGAAAACTACGAAACTGAACGTAGCACCAAAGTTATGCAGATGATGGAACTCAGCGAAGCATTCCGTTTCCCAGGCAATGAAGGAACATTGTTTGAAAGTGCAGCAGCCATTAACCCTAAAGCTGCAGAAGAATGTAAAAGAATATGGGATAAAAATCAGGAATTAGATAAGAAATAATTTCTAAAGAGATTATTTTTCTTAAACAAAATTTACGCTATTGCAACATAATGTGGCAATAGCGTAATTATTTTAGACTTCAAATCATTTCCTAAGTTAACAAACTACGGACTATTCGTGTAAATATTTTTATAAGCAGAAAAAAACACACATTACGAATGATATGTGTGTTTTTCATATGTCTGTAATATGTTGTTTTATTTTCGTTCTCTTAATTCTCTTCGGAGAATTTTTCCAACAGAGCTTTTAGGAAGAGCATCCATAAACTCAATATGTCGAGGAACTTTATAATTAGCTAATCTTTCCCTACAAAAAGCAGCTATGTCCTTTTCAGTAAGATTAGCACCGGGATTCTTTACTATAAAGGCTTTTACATCTTCACCTCGAAGGTCATTATTAACCCCTACTACACAAGCTTCAGCAATCAGCGGGTGTTGATAAAGAACTTCTTCAACTTCTCTTGGGTAGACGTTAAAACCACCACAAATAATCAAGTCTTTCTTTCTATCTGTAATAAAGAAGTATCCTTCTTTGTCACAATAGGCAATATCACCAGTGTGCAGCCAGCCATCGGTTAAAACTTCTTTCGAAGCAGCTACATTCTTATAATAGCCTTTCATAACCTGTGGGCCACGAATACAGAGTTCACCGTTTTTCCCAACTTCAAGTTCCTTAATGCCATATTCTACGTCTACAATCTTAGCATCAGTAGAAACTAAGGGGAAACCGATAGAACCAAATTTTCTCTTTTCTGCAGTAATTGGAGAAAGGTGAGTAACCGGAGACGCTTCACTTAAACCGTAACCTTCAACAATGACGGCACCTGTTCTATCTTCAAAGTTCTTAAGCAATGCAACAGGTAATGGTGCAGAGCCAGAAATAACTAACTTAACACTTGAAATATCGTAATAATCGATGTCCTTCTGGGTCAAGCAGGCACTAAAGATTGAAGGTGCAGAAGCCATCACAGTTATCTTTTCCGTCATCAGAAGAGAAAGTAGTGAATGAGCTGTGAAACGAGTCAGAGGAAGCATTGTACCACCGATGAGTATAGGGTAAACAACAGTAAGTTGTAACCCATACACATGAAAATATGGCAATACGCCCACAAATCTTTCATCACCATTATTTAAGAGTGTTTTAAATGTTTCTAATAGCATGTATGCATTACTAGCAACATTTTTATGGGTAAGCATACAGCCCTTTGAAATGCCGGTTGTACCGCCAGTATACTGCAGAACAGCCAAATCTTCATCAGGATTTATACTTTTGCATGTATAACCCATGTTTTCTACAAGCAGTTCATCCCATGGCAAAACTTTATTACTATAGGCTACAGTTTCATTAGCAGTATTAACAACAAAAACGTATTTCAATGGAGTCTGATCCATCAAATTAATAACTTTTGGAGCATTAACATCTGTTGTTATAATAACCTTTGAGTCAGAGTCGACAATCTGGTGAAGCAGTTCTCTTTCTGAATAAGCCGGGTTTGTCATTACAGCAACCAACCCTGCTCTTTCGATGCTCCAGAAGGATAATATTGTTTCCGGAAGATTAGGAAGAAGCACACAGACTTTATCCTGCCTGTCGAGTCCGAACAATTTTAGGTTACCTGCAATAGTAGCTGTCAGTATATCAAATTCTCTATAGCATATAACTTTATTCTTCTGTTTAATTGCTAATTTCTCAGAATATTGCCTTACACAATTTGCCAGAATTTTTGGAAGGCTTAACTCAACCGTTGAGAAATCTATCTCAGGGTTAGTTTCTTTTTCGTAATTTTTTAGCCAGATTTTTTCCATTGTTTTTCCTTTAATAAACAAGCACTGTAGATACTACAGTGCCATCAAAGAAAGGTAGTAGTATATGAGTAAACTTACACGTAAAGCTTTGCCCATATAAGTTTATTAATAGGCTATTATGTTAATCAAAAGGCTAATGCACATTGGGTTACAAGATTCACTTGCTTTTAACAGACATAACAACCGAGTTAGCCGTTAATCCTATATTTAATAACATTATAAATTAATTGAGTCAATTAAGTTTTAATTTTACCTCTTTGTCACTGAAAAAGAAATGGCACTGCAGAAACTACAGTGCCATTAATGAAAGGTAGTAGTAAGTATATGAGAAGATCGAATGTAGTATTTTATTCATAAAAATTTCTTTTTTATTATGACACTTGCCAGAAATCTCTATGAATAATGACCATAATATCTACAAGGTTCAAGGAATCCTAAAGCTCATATGTTACACCTTGTCTGCATTTCATTTTATTGATTAGCACCAAGTTGAGTATTTTATAACATGTTCATATATGAACGAGTCAACACAATATTTTATTATTTTTTGTCATTGTTATAACAATGCCCATATTGTATATTTAAAGCGAAAATTATATTGTTGAGTTGATAATAAAACTATGGCTCTACCAGAATTTTTTGATAAAAAACTATTTTCTATAAATTATATTGCGAAGGTTTGCAATCTTAGCAGAGCTACTATAATGCGCTTCGAAAATGACGGATTGCTCACACCTACCTATATCGACCCAGAAAGTGGATATAGGTATTATTCCAGTGATAATGTAGCTCAGGTAATCGACATTCTAAAATTCCAACATCTTGGGTTTACTAAAAAAGAGATTAAAGAATTGAAGTCAAACCCGGCAAATTTGGAAATAGGCCTAAATAGATTAAAAATGAATTACAAATTACTTCTACGCGAAATATGGGATATGACCTCGAAAATAGAAAAAAAGGATACAATACAAATAAGGTCATTCAAAACCTTAGGCGGTAATTTCTTCAAAAAAACTCGCGAAATAATTTATACTCCGCAAAATTTAAGAAGCTTTGTCATGGAGACACTAGAAGAGTTTATTTCTAGAAAGTATATAATGAAAACAAGTCAGACAATGAAAGCATATATTAGTGACGCCGACTACAAAACCTCTATTGGTCAGTTCGACGGCAAGAAACATATATGCAACTGCATCATACCATTAGATGATTCTCAAAAAGATAAACAACATTTTTATATAAAATCCTATAATGCCCTAACGTTAGTATGTCAATGCGATTACAATAAGTCAGAGGAACTCTTTTGGAAGCTCTGGAATGAAGCAAAATCCAAAGGACTGCAAAACGTTACTTCAATAGCAATGGCTGGATTCCCTGACATTCTTTTCACAGTAGACCCGATAACCAATCAAAGAACTCTTCGCCTTATACTTATCACAAAATAATTGCTTATTTATATGTAATTTGATATACTTTTTGCACTAAGGCAATTATCATGAAATTTTCACGCGTATTTTTAGAAGCAATTGGTTACGAACTGCCCAAACAAACCATAACTTCAAAATGGATTGAAGAGCAGTTGGCACCGTTGTACAGAAAAATATATTTTCAGCCAGGAACTCTTGAAGCCTTAACAGGTGTAAGAGAACGCAGATGGTGGGAACCTGGTCACGTAAATGCCATTGAAGCAGCTAAAGCTGCTAAGAAGGCACTTGCAAAAACTGATGTACCCCCTGAAGATATAGGTGCTGTAATATATGGTTCTGTTTGCAGAGATAACTTTGAACCGGCTACTGCCTGTCAGGTTGCTGCAGAACTAAAGGTTCGTCCTGATACTGTTATTCATGACGTTACAAACGCTTGCCTTGGTACAATGACCGCAATAATAGACGTTGCGAACCGCATCGAACTCGGCCAGATAAAAGCTGGCATAGTAGTAGCCTGCGAAACCGCTAGAGATATTACTCAAATTATGATTCAACGCATGATTGAGGAAGGTACAACCAATTATTTCCGGGAAGCTATGGCAACTATGACAGGGGGTTCTGGCGCAGTTGGCATTGTCTTAACCGACGGTTCCTATGAAGAAGACAAACCCAGACTTGTTGGTGGAGTTACAATGGGTGCTCCTGAGCATTATGAAATGTGCCGTTGGGGAGCGGACAAACGCATCCCTGCACGTGCACCACAAATGATGGAAACGAATGCCATCGGTATGCTCAAACACGGCGGCGAACTCATCCGCAAGGTTGGCGATGCTTTTTTCAAAGAACTGAACTGGACTCGTGACCAGTTAGACAAGATTATTTCACATCAGGTTGCTGCAGCAAATCGCGATGCAATCATTGGTAATCTAGGTCTCACTCTCGATAAGGATTTTTCAACTTTCCCCTTCTTAGGGAATATGGGAACAGTTTCCCTGCCGGTTACAGCTGCCATAGCTGAAGAACGTGGCGTTCTCGAAAGAGGTCAGAAGGTAGGCTTTATCGGTATCGGAAGCGGTCTTAATTCTATGATGCTAGGCTGGGAATGGTAATTTATGGCTTTTGACAAGCAGCTTTACAAAGAAGAATATCCTTTCGAAAGTCATTATTTTACACAACCCTCCGGCCTTAAGCAGCATTACCTCGATGAAGGCGCCGGGACTCCATTTTTAATGGTCCACGGCAACCCCTCATGGTCTTTCTTATATCGCGACATGGTAAAAGCCTTTAGAGGCACACATCGTTGCATTGTTCCAGATCATATTGGCTGCGGGCTTTCTGACAAACCATTAAAAGGCCAATACCCATTTACTCTTAAGGAACGAATCGACGACCTGGAACGTTTAATAGACAGCCTGAACCTGACAGAACCCCTAAATCTTGCTATTCACGATTGGGGCGGAGCTATCGGCATGGGCTATGCTGCCAGACATCCCGAAAAAATCAACAGAATCGTTGTTCTCAATACGGCTTGTTTCGGTCTACCAGCAGACAGTCCTTTCCCAAGAGCAATCTGGGCGTTCAGACATACAAAGCTTGGCGAGCTTTTTAATTATTATTTTAATGCTTTCTCTTTCATAGCAAGCTGGACCTGTTCTGTAAAAGGCATGAGCAGGAAAGTCAGACATGGTTTCCGTGCCCCATACGATACAGTTGCCCACAGAACAGCCACAAGTGAATTTGTATTAGATATTCCTCTACAGCCTGGAGACCGTTCCTGGGATGAGCTCAAGAAGCTTGAAGCCGGCTTAGATAATTTACAAGATAAGCCTATGATAATCTGCTATGGCAGAAGAGATTTCTGTTTCAACCGTTATTTCTTCAATGAATGGAAGAGACGCTTCCCAAAGGCTGATTGTCATACATTTAACGCTGGACACTACACACTTGAGGATGCCGGCGAAGAAATCTTCGGTCTGGTAAGAAACTTCCTAGCTTGAAACAGGATATTATTAGTATCAAACGAGTATAAGTTTGCTACATTTTTCAAGCTGAAAATAGCATTACCCCTTTACGTATGAGTGTTTTTTTGTTATAATTTTTACACTTTGGGGGTACAATTATGAAATTGAAAAATTTGTCTATAGCCTTATTGATTGCTTCAGCACTTTCAACCAGCTTATTCGCTGCTGGTCCAACAAAGCATGATTTTGGCGATGTAGACTTTGGTTATACTGTAGACCAGGTTAAGACTGCAGAAAAGAACTGCACCCTTTCCCTTGATAGCGGTGATGAATTAATCTTCACAGAAATCTCAGGCGATACACGTTCACAGAATATGTACTGCTTTGAAGATGGTAAGCTTGTTGGTGCTTTTAACAATATTGTAACCGACCATGCAAATCTCAAAGATTACTTCAAGGATTTTGCCACAGTAGACAGTTACTTCAAGGAACTCTACGGCAATCCAACAGAAGAAATCATCACAACAGATGACGAAGCTATCCTGAAGGATTACAACAAGCTCATGGCAGCCGTTAAATCCGGTGAAGTTATGTGTTGCACAATTTGGAAGAAAAATAAATATACAATTACCCACATCCTTTCTAATGAACTCCCAATAGATGAAATGGATGCAGATGTAAAGCGTGTATTAAAGCCAAGCAAGATAGCTCATTTCGTTCTTGGCGAAATTGCTGGCAGAGAATAATCTAGTCATACAATACTGAGATTATTATCATTAAGAACCTAAGAGAGGTAAATAATGTTGAAAAAAAGCTTAGCCCTTGGCATTTGTTTGTTAGCAGCAAGCAACGTATATGCATTAGATTCAGACAAATTCAATAAAGCTCTTGATACTTACGCTAATGCATTGTCACAGACTTCATATTATGGTGAAGAATGTCAGGCAACAGGTAATTACGAATTGTATGAAAACGCTCTTAACAGAGCTGATTCAACAGCAAACCTTCTTGTTACCATGATTAACAAGATTTCATCTCAGACAGAAATCGATGCAACTGCGAACCTTATAGATCAGTTTGCCAAAGCATCTGACCTGAACAAGGAAGCTGCTAAAGAAGCTAAGAAAATGCTTAAAGTAAGAGCAACTTACCTTGCAAATACCGAAAACAATGATGGAGCCATCAGTTTAAGCGTATCCAGAGCTCAGGCCCCTGCCGCAAAGCCAGCAATGAGAGCACACCAGAAGCGCCTCATAACAATTGAAACCCCTGAAGCAGAAGCAGTCATAGTATTAGAAGATACCAGCAAAAACAGACGTGTAAATAATCTGGAACAGATTCTCAAGAGACACGGCTGCAAACTTCTGGCCTCTTACCAAAACGAAGGTAAGGACGATGATAAGTATTGCTACTACTTCTCAGGAAGAAAATATGTCATTGACGCACTACTCTGTCACTATACAGGTAGCATCGTTGATTCAGACCTCAAGGCTATTGTAAAGATTACTACAGGTGGGTTCTGGGGTGGAAAGAAGAACCACGTATTCACAGTTGCTCCAAAGCGCAGCAACAAGAATATCATGGGTGAACTTGGCTGGTATAAATCAGTTATACAGCATGACCCGATTAAATACTTCTCTGAAAATGCTTATGAAGAACTAACCACCGTTGCTTCTAAGGAAAAGGTAGCTGGTGTAGACAAGCTATTATTCAAGAATGCCAAGGTTGAAATCTGGGTAGCTGCTTCTAACAATACAGAAAATGAAGCGATTTACCATGAAAAGCTTGAACTTGGCGATATCTACATTGATGCAAAGTAATAACGAAAGGGGAAATAAAAATGAATAAAAATATTATCAGAACTGCATTAGCCATTTCGTTATTTGCAATTAATGCTGGTAACGCAGCAACCACTTCAGATGTTAACGCATTGGAAAAAGAATTCATAGCTGTTGAAAATCAGCTGATTACCCCTGAACTTCGTCTTGATGACCTTCAGAAGGAACGCTCTCAGTATGATGGTTTCAGTGGCTGGTTCAAAGGAAGCACCAAAAAAGCTTTAGATGCCGAAATAGAAAAGAATGAAGCAGAAGCCAAAAAGCTTGGTGACACTCTAACTAACCTTAACAAAGAAATTCAGGCAAAGGTATACGATGTAGCTCTCAGTTATGAAAAGAATGGTAACTACGATAAAGCCATTGAATTCTACATGAAGGTTACAAACCAGAATGACAATGTAAAAGAACGTATTGCAGCATGCTTTAAAGGCAAAAAGGACTTTATGTCAGCAATAAAGTGGCTTATGCTTATGAAGCGCACAGATTCAGTTCTTCTTGAAGTAGCTGATTGTTACTATTGTGCTGGTAATAAAAAAGAAACCATCAACTGGCTGTTTGAAATTCTCGAACCATTCGATGGTAATTCTAGCGAAGTACAAGCTCTCAAGCTTATTGAAGCAAGAAAATATTCAGGACTTAAATCTGACTATCCAGAATTCTACCAGCGACTTTCTAATGTATATTTAAAGAAAGCTCTTAAGGAAAGCTCAAGCAGCACTGCTAAGGCAAACGCTTCATATAAGAAAGCTGTTGATCTTCTTGTTGAAGATACAGGAAAATCAGCTACAGAAGTTAGTTTAACAATAGTTTCTGATTACCAGACTAACTACACAACTGCTCTCGAAATACTCAGACGTCAGACAGATGCAGCTGAACGCAACTACAAGGACAAGCTTCATGATGCTGAAGACGAAATCCATGATGCAAGACGCAGACTTGAAAGAGCCCGCGGTGAAGCTGACAGGCATTATCAGCAGCAGCTAAAGACCGCTCAGGATAACATCAGAAAAGCGGAAGAACGCTTGAGAACAGTAGAAAGCAATCCTAATGCTACTCCAGCAGAAAAGACTTCTGCACGTAACAAGGTTGCTGATGCACGCAAGAATCTGGACAGACTTACTCATGACCGCAACAAGGTTATCATGGACTATATGAGACCATATGAACGCCGCATGAGAGAAGCAATCGAAGAAAAAGAAAAGATTGAAAGAAACAAAGATGAGATTATCAATGATTATATTGCACCATACAAGAAGGATGTTGCTGAAACAAAACGCTTGTTGGCATTAATCAAGGATTTTCATAAGACTATACAGTAATCAGAATGAATAGAAAAGC
>JAZUDR010000202.1:0-3904 GCA_045639725.1 Candidatus Avigastranaerophilus sp.
AAGATGAAATCTGTCTGGAAAAACCACAAAGACAAAATTTATAAAGCCTATTGAAACAAACCTTATACACGCTTGGTATCGAAGTGTAGCTAGTAAAGCTTTAAGCTATAAGCTATAAGCTATAAGCTATAAGCTCCAAGCCCCAAGCTCCAAGCCCCAAGCTTCAAGCTCCAAGCTTCAGGCTTCCAGCGGCCTGCTTGTTCTCAGCAGATAGTTGATAGCTAACTTTGACAAATATAGAAAAGAACATTATACTGAAATATAATTCAGTGAAAAATATTTCAGCAACGGAGAACCATATGTTTTTGGGCAGAAAAAGTGAGTTAAAACAAATAAAAAGTCTGATAAACAGTAATAAAAAACAGGCTCTGATGATTTACGGCAAACGCAGGGTAGGAAAAAGCGCCCTTATCATAGAAGCCTTAAAAGACTGTAATTGCAAAGTAATTTATTATGAGTGCCTGATTACTTCCATTGCTGAAAATTTAAGGAACCTGGAAAAAAGAGTTCAGGACATATTTACCAATAAATATCTGCACTTTGAAAGCTTCAAAGAACTTTTTGACTTCTTAGGTTCATGTAAAGAAAAGGTAGTCGTTGTTCTTGATGAATATTCGTATCTAAAAAAGTTAGCCGCTGAAAACTATGTAGATTCTATGTTTCAAAGCATAATAGACCAGATGCATGACAATCTGTCTCTTGTTTTGCTGGGATCTTACGTAGGAATAATGAAGGAATTGCTGGAAAAAGAGAACCCATTGTTTGGAAGATTTTCTTTGGTAATAAATCTAAAACCTTTTGATTACTACGATGCTTCACTTTTTTATAACAAATTCAAGCTTCAACAAAAAATAGATTTTTATTCTGTTTTCGGTGGTTCGCCTTTCGTTTGTTCTTTCATAGAAAAGAAGTATACTCTTGAAAAAAACATAATAAATTTGCTTTTAAATCCAGACAGTGTTTTGCGTATATACTTAGAAAACATACTTTTGGCTGAATTATCTAAGCTTTCTAATGCCAATTTAATTTTATCGGCTCTTTCTAATGGCAAAAAGCGCTATTCAGACTTAGAAAGTTCCATTGGAATAAAAACAAATGGAAATCTTGATAAGCAGTTAAAAAATCTTTCTGACATGGAAATTATCGGAAAAGTTTTCCCAATCAATAAACGTGACGATAAAAAGAAAACTTTTTACGAAATATCAGACAATTTAGTCAGATTTTATTATTTATATGTTTTCAAAAACCAGGATATTATAGCCAAAATTGGCGGGAAAACCTTCTTTAAGGAATATATTGAGCCTACTTTGGCTACTTTTATTTCTCATCGTTTTGAAGACATAGTCCGGGAATTTTTTTCCAGATGCAGCAGAATGGGCTTAGAAGAAAAAATACAAGATATTGGAACATACTGGTATGATTTGCCCATGGAGCACAAAAACGGAGAATTTGACTGTGTCGTCAAAAGAGATACTGGTTATTCTGTTTATGAAGTAAAATATTATCAGAAGCCCTTAACAAAAAAAGAAGCAGATAATGAATTTAAGCAGGTTAAGGCTATAACCACAGACATGCTGTTAGATAAAGTTGGTTTCATAGCCTTATCCGGTTTTGATTTTACAAGTAAAAACTATAAATTGATTTCTGCAGAAGAGCTCTATAATCCCAGTTTAGAATAATCGCTAGCAACCGGTCGTAAAAGGGCCGCTTCGCTGGAGGGCGGCCGAAGGCCTATTGCAACAGACCTTATACCTACTTGGTATAGAGGTGTAGCTAGTAAAGCTTTAAGCTTCAAGCTATAAGCTATAAGCTATAAGCTCCAAGCTTCAGGCTTACAGCTTCCAGCGGCCTGCTCTCTCGGCCAAGAGCTAATAGCTAAGAGCCAAAAGCCTATTGCAACAAACCTTATACCCGCTTGGTATTGAAGTGTAGCTAGTAAAGCTATAAGCTATAAGCTCCAAGCTCCAAGCACCAAGCTCCAAGCTTCTAGCTTCAGGCTTCCGACTTCCGACTTCGAGTTGCTCTTATAACAGAAAAAGATAGATTTCTATTGGCAAAATATGATATCGTATTTTTGCTAACACCTAACCGTTAGCAAAATCGACAGCAAAAACAGCCCAAGCGTGTAGCAAAAGTCAGATATATTCTATGGGTACAGCCCAGGAATTTTCATCTATTGGCAGCATTGTATCTGATAGACAAAGAACAATGCCAGAAGCTACTGTTTTGTCTTTGATTTTAGATAGCACAGAAAAGTTTTTTATCCAATCTTTTTGGATTGTGGCTGATTTTTTTATTTCAACTGGGTAGATTACGTTGTCTTCTTCGATGATTAAATCTATTTCTTTTTTGTCTTTGTCTCTATAATAATAAATGTTGTCAGTGCTTCTGCCCTCGTTTAAGAAACTTTTTAATATTTCCCCAACAATAAAGTTTTCAAAAATGTGACCAGCCATCGCTCCGTTTTGAGCAGTTTCCGGTGACAGCCATCCTATCAGATGACAAAGAAGGCCTGTATCGAGGAAAAATAGTTTCGGTGATTTGATAACTCTTTTTATTATATTGTTTTGATAAGTGTTTATGAGTTTAACAATACCAGAGGCCGTTACAACAGACAGCCAGTTTTGAACTGTTTTTATATCTACGCCTATATCTCTGGCTATTTCTTCATATACAATTACCTGAGCCGCTCGTGCTGCAATTGAAATCAGAAATTTTTTAAATTTTAGTTCATGCTTCAAAGCGATTAATTTCCTAACATCGCGTTCCAGATATGTTTTTATGTAGTCTCTGTAAAACCAGTCCCAGTCTCTTTTATTATCCAGCAAATCTGGCATGGAACCACGGTGGATTGTTTTCCAAAGATTTGGATAGCGCTTTATTTCTTTTTTTCTTTCTTCAAAGTATTGATTATTCGGTATAAACGCCTTGTTGAATCTGATTTTATTTATTTCTCGCAATGATAGACCTGTCATTTCCAGAATACTGACTCTACCTGCTAGTGATTCTGTTGCTGAGCTCAATAATTCATAAGTCTGGGAACCAGTTATGAAAATCTGCCCTTTTTTGGGACTTTTATCCGCAAGAAGTTTAATGGTTTTGAAAAGCTCCTTAGCGTATTGAACCTCATCTATTATGATTGGAAAAGTTTTATCTTTAAAAAACAGGTTTCTATCTTGTTTGGCGAGGAATAACTGATTGTCGTCATCAAGCGTTACATATTGAAGTTTGTTATATAATTTTTTTATTGTTGTAGTCTTGCCTATTTGTCTCGCGCCAGTAAGCAAAACAACTTTACTTTGTTTTTCTGCTTTTTTTAAAGTTTTTTCAATATGTCTTTTCAAATACATAGCTTCATCTCTTTGGCTAAATTGGAGTTTAACTCCATTTTAGCCAAAGATTGTCATGGTGTCAAGACCATAAACAGATGATTAAAGATTTTTTTTGAGAATAAGATAACGTAACATAATTCTACTCGAAAAAAAAATTGAAATTGAAAAGTTTTTCGAGTATCCACACTATTTCCTATTGAAACAACCCCTATACCAGTTTAGTAAAAGTCAGGAGCGTATTTACTAAAACTGGTCATAAGAGGGCGCTGCGCAGAGAGGTTGCTCCATTTCTAGCAGAAAACTTTCTTAGCACTAGCGAATCTAGGACGTGCAGTCCCAATAATCCTCAACACTGGCCATCAACCAATAACTGATAGCTAACTTTGACAAATAGGGAAAAGAACACTATACTGAAATATATTTCAGTGAAAAATATTTCAGTATAGGAGAGCTATATGTTTTTGGGCAGAAAAAGTGAGTTAAAACAAATAAAAAGTCTGATAAACAGTAATAAAAAACAGGCTCTGATGATTTACGGCAAACGCAGGGTAGGAAAAAGCGCCCTTATCATA
>JAZUDR010000203.1:0-4414 GCA_045639725.1 Candidatus Avigastranaerophilus sp.
CCAGCTTTTTAACGTCGTCTGGGATAACATAATTTCTTCCGTTTACACAAGCCCATGCTCTAGCAGCATTCATCATTGCAATAGTTGCGCGGGGGCTTGGACCCAGTGTCAGGTTCGGATGCTTTCTGAGATTTTCAGCAATGGCGAGGATGTAGCTTTGAATTTCAGGGGCTACGCTTACCTTTCTGACAATGTATCTTTGAATCTTTCTGAAATCCTTGCGCGAAATTACTGATTTTACTTTGGAAATAGGATTACCGGCCAGGTGGTTAGCAAGCATCTTTAATTCGCTGTCATGGTTTGGATAACCCATGCTGAGCTTCATGAGGAAGCGGTCCAACTGTGCTTCTGGCAGCGGATAGGTGCCTTGCTGGTCTACCGGGTTTTGAGTTGCTATTACGAAAAATACCTTTGGAATCTTATAAGTAGCGCCGTCTACAGAAACCTGGCGTTCTTCCATAACTTCAAGAAGACTTGACTGAGTTCTTGGAGTAGCGCGGTTGATTTCGTCAGCAAGGAAAATATTTGTGAATACCGGGCCGCGTTTAAAATTAAAAACAGCTTCCTTCGGGTTATAAATCATTGTTCCTGATACGTCCATAGGAAGAAGGTCAGGAGTAAACTGAACTCTTTTGTAGGTGCAGTCTATTGAAGAAGAAATTGCTCTTGAGAGCATGGTCTTACCTGTGCCTGGAACGTCTTCCAATAAAACATGTGAATTGGCGAGAGCGGCTGTTAGAACGTGCTTGATAACATTTGTCTTACCGACAATGATTGTTTCAATATTCTTTAAAATAGCATCAATCAAAGGTTTGGGTTCAAAGCCTTCTAATTCTGTTTCGTCAATTTCTTCGTCATCCAGTTCGTCTATTGGGTCAGAACAACGGCGAAGAACTTCCTGCATCTTTTGGTTATACCAGTCATCATCGATGTGAAGAATTTCCTTCATTGCATAAAGGTTTTTCTTTTCATCTTCAGAAAGAACTCCGTCGGCCATTGCAACATCACATGCACTGGAAAACAGAGTCTTTGGGTCTAATTCATGACCGGCATTTGAACTGTTGGCTGCATTGGCGGCCATTTCATTCAAAAGGTTTTGTAATTCGGCATTTTCAATACCTAGTTTGCAGGCTAGTGCTTTGATTTTTGCTTTTTCATTGTCATCAAGCTTTTTATCTGAAAGTGCTTCTGCAAGCAAAAGCTTCATGGTATTGGCTGCATTAAGTTCTATTTCGCTCATAAAATCACCCTTCATATAAACTGTACACACAAAAATTCATAATATTATTATAGCCATCTTAGGCACTAGATAGCAATAGAATTTTGGAATAAAAAGGGATTACAAATTAGAGATTCTGTAGAAATTCAATAACCTTATTGGTAATAAAATCAGGGGTTGATGCGCCTGCTGATACTGCTATTGTCTGGCAGTCCTTAAAACCTTCAGGGTTC
Source organism: Candidatus Avigastranaerophilus sp. (assembly GCA_045639725.1). GTDB lineage: Bacteria > Muiribacteriota > Ozemobacteria > Ozemobacterales > Ozemobacteraceae > RUG334. The sequence goes on from JAZUDR010000203.1 coordinate 1,453, forward strand.
AACTCTTTTTCTGTTTCTACATGCTTTGTATTTGAACAGATTTCAGCAGCTATCTGGGCTAATCTTCTTGTGTTGGCACTTGATTTGCCACCAACAATGACTACTGCATCTGCTTCTGAAGCAAGCTGTTTTATTTCGTTCTGCCTGAGCGAGGTTGCCTGGCATATTGAGTTGCAGACAACAATTTCTTTGGCTTTTTCTCTAAGAACATCAGAAATTGCTTTATATTCATCTACATTGAAAGTGGTTTGTGAAATGACCATTATCTTTTCCTTAGATGGAGCGCTTTTTGCCATTTCAATATTTCCAAGAACTTGAAATTCAGAGGCAAAGCTCTGAAGACTAAGAATTTCTGGATGGTCCTTGTCACCAATAATAAATATAAAATAACCAAGGTCGCTATATTTTTTTATCTGTTTCTGGCTTGTCTTTACGTGGGGGCAGGTTGCATCAACAGTCTTAAGGCCTTTTGAAAGCATTTCATCAGTTTCTAAAACAGGCATTCCATGAGCTCTTACTATAACCGTGCCATTCGTGATTGAACGCCAGTCATTACTGGTTTCGACTCCATGTTCTTTTAAGTAATCAATAGCCTGAGGATTATGAATCAATGGTCCACAGGTGTATACTGGTTCCTTCGTTGTCTGGGCTGTTTCAAGTGCCAGTTGCATTGCTCTTTTTACACCCATGCAGAAACCTGAAGTCTTAGCTAGTTTAATGCTTTTCATATACTGAGATAGCCTTTATTTACTTAATCGGATGAGTTTTATAATACTCAGTAAGTATTTTCAAACCTTGCTCAATGCTGATTCTTGGCTTATAACCAAAATCACGTTCGGCAGCATCTATTTTGAACCAATGGTCATGAGCCAATTCGCATGCCATCCATGGAGTAATTGGCTGTTCACTTTTTATTTTAAAGGTTCTGTATACCCATTCTATTATAGCACCAAGCTTATAGGCTACATTGAATGGAATTGTTGCAGTAACGGGACCGCAGCCAGCACAGGCAATCAGTTTGTTTGTGATTTCGGCAATAGGAGTAGGTTCACCGTTGGTGATGAAATAAGCTTTGCCTGCGCAAGGTGCATCGGCAGATAATGCTTCAGCAGCAAGAATATGAGCTTCAGCAGCATTGTCAATGAATGTAGTATCGACGATGTTTTTCCCGTCGCCTACAAATTTCATCTTTCCTGCACGGGCTTTTCTTACTAATCTTGGAACCAGATGATTGTCGCCAGGGCCCCACATTAGGTGTGGTCTTAGGGAAACAGTAGAAAGCTTTGGCCCATTTGCTACCAAAACAGCTTTTTCAGCCATGGTCTTTGTCTTTGGGTAATAGGCTGTATGATTTTCAGGGTATGGAAGGCTTTCGTCGCCGCCTCTGACTGCTTCTTCTCCGATTGCTACACTAGGTGTGCTTGTATAGACAAGTCTGGAAATTCCAAGAGCCTGACATACCTTTAAAACTGTAAGTGTGCCCTGGTAATTGATGCGTTCGTATTCTGAATATGGTTCTGCAACGCCTGCCTTAGCTGCTGTATGGAATACGATAGTGCAGTCTTTGGCAGCTTCGGTAACTGCTGCTTCATCAGATACTTCGCCTCTGATTACTTTGCAGCCTGCATCAACAAGATCTGGGTAATCACCTCGGCAAAGAACGTTAACTTTTACGCCCTTAGCCAGTAACATTTTGATAATTGCACGGCCTAGAAAGCCGCTACCGCCGGTAACAAGTGCTGTGTCTTTTGCTGTGAGTGTTGCCATGGTAGTTGTTTAACCTTTTGCTGTTATATTATTATTTTAAGTTCTCTGTAGCCCAAGCTGAAAGCTTTTCGCGTCCTATCTTAGCGTTATGTCTTATATCAACAGGGAAGCTTGGATGAATCAGGAACTTATCAATACTAGCTGTGTGGTTATATTTTTTACCTATTTCCATAAGCTCGTTGAATAAGACTTTTTCATCAACGTTGGTCACGGTTTTTTCTAGTTCTACACAAATAACCGGAACCTGTTTGCCTTTTTCACCAATACCAACCAGAGCCGTTCTGAAAACCTTTGGATGTTGATTAAACACACGTTCACATGGAATTGTAAACATGGGTCCTTTTTCTGTTTCTACTCTATGAGACTTACGTCCGCAGAACCATAAGCGGCCCTGTTCGTCTATTCTACCCACATCTCCCATGCGATGCCAGATATCATCGCCATCTATGATCTTAGCGAGTTTTGTATTTTCTGGTCTCTTGAAGTATTCCTTGGTAACGATAGGGCCTTTTACAGCTATTTCACCAATAGAACCGTCTTTTAAAACGATATCGTCAGACCATTCAGCTATTGGGTCGTCTGTAATTTTAATAATTCTAACCTGAACATGTTCGTTAGGCATACCAACACAGGTTCCGCCGCCTGCATCAGTAATCGGGGCGGTTTCACCTAATATCATGCTGCTTCCTATTGAACTTACAGGAAGTGCTTCTGTTGCGCCATAAGGAGTATAAATGTCTACTCCAGGATTAAGCATGTTCTGAAGTCTTTTTAAAATATCGTTACGAGCCGGAGCACCACAAGAAATTACCATTCTTAAAGAAGGAATCTTTGACCCATGCTTTTCCCCGTATCTGCTCAAATTATCAATAAGGGCAGGGGAACCAAACATTACGGTTGCGCCGTTGTCATTTAATGCTTCTAGAAGCTTAACCGGGTCTGCCTTGCCTGGCTTTGTCGGGTCCATATCGGGAATTACTGCAGTGGAACCGAGACATACGTCGAAAAGACCGAATAACGGGAAGGTGGCAAGGTCTAAGTCTTTTTCCGGGTCAAATTTGTAGATTTCCTGAAGGAATCTTACCTGATTACTGAGTATGCTGTGGGTATATACGGCGCCTTTGCTGATGCCTGTGCTGCCAGATGTGAACATCATTGCAGCAGTTTCGTTTGGTTGCATATCAGCAATCGGGTA
>JAZUDR010000204.1:0-10474 GCA_045639725.1 Candidatus Avigastranaerophilus sp.
TTGAAAGAATTATTGATAAGGATAATTTCTGATTTGAATGGTAAAATTCGAGTATCTTCTGATTATGGATCCCATAAAATCTATGAAACATCAATTAGAAAGATGATTAGATTGCTAGACATTTTGTTTTATCAGAAAATCGCGTTAGATAAATTCAAGGCATAAAAAAACCGCCCAACCTGTGGGCGGTAATTTTCAGAACTATGGCAGTAAACCTTGCCAGTAAAGGCGGTTTGTTTCTTGTTGCACTAAACAGGAAGCGCGCTGTTAAGCATACCTGCCACTATCAGCATCTATAAGTAGACACCTAAGCAGGAAGCACACTGGGAAGTCACACCTGCCGCTATTGTGCGAAACAAACACTCTAGAATCAAGAGCAGGGCACCTGCTGTTAAGACATACCTGCCACTGTCAGCACCTGTAAACAGACACCTAAGCAGGAAGCACGCTGTTAAGACAAGCGAGCCACTCAAGTTCTACTATAATTATAACATAAAAAAGAAACACCTCAAGTTTTTTGTAGCATATTTTTATTGCCTCAGTATTATAAAGTTGGTATTATTAGCTTAAATAACGGAGTTTTAAGAGGTGTTAAAGATATGTTACCGACAATTTTGGCTGAGCAATTACAAAAAGGGTTAATTGATTATACAAAGACTACTTACCCCATGGTGAATGCTCCTTTCAAGGATTCATTCACTAATTTTCTCAAAGATTCAGAAACAATATCACATAAGCCATATATTGCGGTAAAACTGCCTTTTAAAAGCACTGGTCACAAATTAGACTGTTTTGAACCTCTTAATGAATTAGATTTTGTTCCGCATATTCATCAGCAGAAGGCCTTCGACAGACTTAAGGGCGAAGACAGCCATTCAACAATAATTGCGACTGGTACTGGTTCTGGTAAAACGGAATGTTTTTTATTTCCTATTCTTGATTATTGCTGGCGCCATAGAGGCGAAAAGGGGATTAAGGCTTTAATCATATACCCAATGAATGCTTTGGCTTCGGACCAGGCAAAACGTATTGCAAAACTTATTTATAAAAATCCGATGCTTCGTGGTGATGCTAATAACCCAGGGGTTACTGCTGGCATGTATGTTGGTGGTTATTCTTCTGCTGCTAGCAAGGCTATGACAAAGGATACTGTCATTGCTGACCATGAAACCCTGTTGAATAACCCACCAGACATTCTTCTTACCAATTATAAAATGCTGGATTATTTATTGGTAAGACCCAAAGATGCTGCTATCTGGAAAGACAACCAGTCAACAAGTAATCTGCATTTTATTGTCGTTGATGAATTACATACTTTTGATGGAGCTCAGGGAACAGATTTGGCCTGTCTGCTTAGAAGACTTAAATCAAGACTGAATACATTAACTAGTTTTCCGCCATGTTGTATTGGCACTTCAGCTACAATTGGTTCTGAAGACAGTGCAAAGGCAATCAGGAAATATGCAGAAAAAATCTTTTCTGAACCCTTCGAAGAAGATTCGATAATAACAGAAGAACGCTTAACTGCGGAAGATTTCTTTGATGGCTATGAACCGACTGATTTTACCGTACCAACATCTTTGCAGGTTAACGAACTGAAGACCAGAATAAAGGAAGATTCTGAAAGTGAATATCTTAAATCAGCAGTAAAATATTGGTTTGAAAGCTTTGACGAAGATCCGATTAGCGCCAGGGGCAGATTGCTTCTTCGCGAAAAACTGATGCATCATGGATTTTTCCAGCATCTGATAAAGACTTTGAAAGGTAATTACTGGCAGTCAAAGGCTTTATTTGAAAGTCTTAAGCCATATTATCCGGAAATGCTTAAATGGGAAAATCCTGAAATTGCCATAGAATCAATTTTTGCATTGATTTCTCACGCCAGAGAAGGCACTGAAGAAGAATTATTGCCATTCCTGCATGTTCAGAGTCAGCTTTGGCTGAGAGAACTTCGCAGAATGGTTGCGCTGGTGGACCCCGAAAATGTTATGTATGGTGTCTGGAATGATTTGAATGCTGATCAGGCCCAGCACTATTTGCCTGTGATTAACTGTCGTGAATGCGGTGCTACAGGTTGGGTAACAGTGAATAATGCAAATTCAAATGCTTCGTTAAACAGTATAGAAGCATTTTACAATATGTATTTTGATGCTGATGACCGAATTCAGGCAATTTACCCTGTTTTAGACAACTCCTTACCTGTAAATAAAGTGTTGAAAAATAAGGTTTGCCCCAAATGCATGCACATAGAACTTGCTCAGACTAACAATTTTAACTGTCCTTGCTGTGGCGAAAAAATGTTCGAGGCAGTTGTATTGAAGCCAGAAACAGTTGAAATGCGTGGTGAAGCGAGAACAAAATATAAATGTCCTTTCTGTGGGTCTTTGCATGGTATTTCACTTATGGGGTTGCGTAGTACTACAGAAATAAGCACTGATTTGACTCAGATTTTTGCTTCTAAGTTTAATGATGATAAAAAATTATTAGCTTTTTCCGACAATGTTCAGGATGCAGCTCATAGAGCCGGTTTCTTTAATTCTGGTACATGGCGTTTTGGCTTGAGATGCGCTATAGAAAGATATGTAAAAGAAAAACTGTCTGATAATAATCAGGATATAGAAAGCTTTGTTTCTGATTTTATTGGTTATTGGCATGAAAAGATGCCAGATTTGCGCAATTTTATAGGTTATTTTATTGCACCAAATATGGTTTGGAAAAAAGCCTATGAAGATATGGTTGCAAACAGAAAAGAACCAACTTCTAACAGCTTTTTGCTGAAAGATATTGAAAAGAGAATTGCCTACGAGATCTTATTGGAATTTGGTTTAAATAGCAGACTTGGCAGAACTCTTGAAAAATCTGGCTGTGCTACTCTGGCTTTTGATTCTGGGGTTATTAACACTGTTGCTCAAAGGATTTTAGAGATTGTTAGAAATGAGTATGGCACTTCTGACCTTAGCTTAGAAATAATCAATAGATATGTTTATGATTATTTGTATACTTTGCGCTGTGGCGGTGGTTTTTCAGAAGATAATTACAAAAATTTTGCTGTTTATGGCAATAGATTTATGATTAATAGCTATGGCCATGATAAACCAATTTATTGGATGCCACGTTTGGGTCACAGAATTCCGAAACTGATTGCTGCTGAGGTATTAAACACTGCTAGTGCTTCTGAATTTGATATGGCTACAGATAAAAAGTATGTAAGCAGGATTGACTCTTTTGGTTCTGAGCAGATTGCATTAACAATATTCAGAGAGCTATGTAAAGAAAATATTATTACAGAGCTGGCTAAGCATAAACAAGGTGATTACGTCGTATATGGCATTAATAAAAAGAAAGCTTTTGTTTCTTCTAAAGTTATTCAGCTTAGATGCGATGTTTGTGGTTCTGCTATAAGTGTTGCAGAAGAAAATCTATGCTTTGCAGAAGGTATGAGATGTCGCCGTTCTGGTTGTAATGGTCATCTGGGCAAGGCCGATGATGCGGAACTTACATATTATGGCAATTTATATAAGAATGCTGACATTTCAAGAATTAATGCTAGTGAACACACAGGTCTTCTCAAACGTGAAGTCCGTGAAAAATTGGAAACAATATTCAAATTGCCAAAAGAAGAAAATCTTTGTTTTGATCCTAATCTTCTTTCGTGTACACCAACAATGGAAATGGGGATTGATATAGGCGATTTGTCGACAGTTGTTCTTTGCAATATGCCACCAGCACAGGCTCAGTTTTTGCAGCGTGTCGGCCGTGCCGGTCGTAAAGATGGCAATTCAATGATTCTGGTTGTTGCCAATGCAAAACCTCATGATGCTTATTTTTATGCTGAACCATTAGATATGATTCAAGGTGCTGTTATGCCACCTGATGTTTTTTTGAATGCTTCTGCTGTATTAGAAAGACAATTTATAGCATTCTGTATGGATTTTTGGGTTAAAGCAGGCTGTAAGGCAGAAGAAATACCAGACCATATAAGCCCATGTTTAAATAGCATTTCTTCGCCTAATTCAAAAGTATTCCCAAAGAATTTTCTTAATTTTGTAAATGCTCATCTTTCTGGGCTTTATAAGAATTTCCTTAATCTTTTTGGCAATGAATTAACCAAAGAAACAAAAGATGATTTATTAGCTTTTGCAACTAGAAAAGACATTAATGAACATTCTATGTTCCCTTTGGTTATTGGTGCATTTTTGGATATGGCTAAGCATAGAGAGGCTCTAAAAAAGAATATTCGTGAGTTAAAAGATAAGAAAAAGGCTTTACTGAGCGGACCTTATGATTCTTCTATGGATAAAGAAATTGAAGAACTTGTTAATGAAGCCCAATCTTTGATGGCTGTTGTCAGAACAAGTATTAATAACAAAAATGTTTTCAATTTTATGTCTGATGAAGGTTTACTGCCAAACTATGCTTTCCCGGAGGCTGGTATTGTTTTGAAAGCGATTCTTAGACGTAAATATGAAAAGGATGAAGCAGAACTGCCTGACGAAGAACATGGTTCAAGGGGTAAATATGAAAGAAAAGTCTATGAATATGCAAGAAGCGCAGCATCTGCAATCAGTGAATTTGCACCAAGCAATAGTTTCTATGCCGAAGGTCATAAATTAACTGTAGACCGGGTTGATTTAACTACAGCAGAAGTAGTTAAATGGCGTCTTTGCCCCAATTGCTCTTATGGCAGCATTGAAGGCACAGACCATGATAGTCTGGATTGTCCTAGATGTCATGACCCAAGATGGCGTGATGCAGGACAGACATGCGATATGTTAAAAGTTCAGATGGTATATTCTGATATGGATATGTCGCAGTGTCTGATTAGTGATGATAGTGAAGATCGTTCTGTAACCTTCTATTTAAAGCAACTTCTTATTGATGTTGATGAAGACAAAGATATTGCCTGTGCATATCAGATGAGCAATGATGAATTCCCATTTGGCTATGAATTTGTTAGCAAAGCCACAATCAGGGAAATAAATTTCGGTGAAAATGATGAAAGTGGCCGTGAAACAGAAGTTTCCGGTATAAAAGCCAAACGCCATGGCTTCAGAATATGTAAAGGCTGTGGTAAATTGCAACCAAAGCCAAGAATTGTTAATGGCAGAGAATTACCTCAGAAGCCTGTTCATGCATATAACTGCAAATATTCAAAGAGTAGCGGTAATGATAACGGTGATTATGCCAATTATCTGTATTTATACAGAGAATTTCAGACTGAAATATTAAGACTTTTAATACCTGCTACAACCTTAGATACTTCAAGTAATAGAACAGAGTCTTTTATTGCTGCTTTTATGCTTGGTATGAAGGCTCATTTCGGTAATATAGACCACTTGAGGGCAGCAGTAAGTGAATTCCCTGTCCCCGGTTCTGATGGTCGAAGACAGTATCTTGTTATTTACGATACTGTTCCCGGCGGTACTGGTTATTTGCAGCAATTAATGCAGAGTAGTAAAGCAGGTTTTGGTAATGACCTTGTTCAGATATTTGAAAAGGCTTTAAATATCCTTGAAGCTTGTAATTGCAAAAATGACCCACAGAAAGATGGTTGTTATCATTGTCTTTACGCATATCGTCAGAGTCAGAAGATTGGTAGTATTTCAAGATCTTTGGCAATAAAGCTTATTAAAGACATTCTAAGTGGCAAAGATAATTTGACTTCTTTGAAGGCTTTGAGAGATTTGTCTATAAATCCTTTGTTTGACAGTGAGCTTGAAAGACGATTTGTCGCTGCATTCGAACATATGAGCAATAATAACCGTAAACTTACTGTTGATAAGAACATTGTCAACGGTAAAGAAGGCTATGTTCTTAATATTGAAATGAATGGTCAGCCCAGACCAATAAGCTGGCAGATTGAACCTCAGGTTTTATTGGATGAAGAACAGGGAATTTCTGTAAAATGTAAACCTGATTTCGTTCTTTACCCAATGACTGATAAGAATAAGAGACCAATAGCTGTGTTTACAGATGGTTTTTCTTATCATAAAGACATTATTGCTGATGATACTCTAAAAAGGGAAGCTATCCATAAAAGTGGCAAGTATGTTGTTTGGACTCTTTCTTGGAAGGATGTTCAATGTGCTTTTGAAAAGAGTCATAATGAAGTTCTGCAGACACTCGATTACACTTCTATGCCGTCGGGCAATGATATATTCAATAAATATTTGAATAAGGCTGAAGTTGGTTATATAGATTTAAAATCTTTGTCCAGCTTTGAGCAATTACTTGAATATATGATTATTGACAATTCTGAAATGATATTTAGTGTTCATGCAGAAGCATATTCAATGTCATTAATAGATAAAACTACTAAGATTGATGAAAATAAATTCAATAATTATCGTGATATGTTTATAGCATGGTCAAATACTATTTGGGCCAATGAATCAGATGATTTTGAATTTAAAAAATCAGTTTTTGGTGGTAAAGCATCAGATGATGATGAAAGGATTTATACTGTAATAGCTGCTAAGACAAAGGGCAACCTTCGTGGTGCTTCTGTTATTGCTACAATCAATGACAGAGATACTGATTCAAAGAATTATGATGTTGTCTGGAACGGTTTCTGGCGTTTTGTAAATATAATGCAATTCAGCGAAAAATTTGCTGCTTTGAGTGAGCTTGGAATAGAACAGAATCTTTATAGCAAACTTCCATTAAAGCAGGAAATAAAACTGACTGTTGAATCCGCCAATGCAAAAACAGATCCATGGCAGGAAACTCTGGAAATCATTTCTGATGAAGCTAAGGTATTTGCTGATAAGATTCATGCAGCTAAGATGCCAATACCTGACGAAATTGGTTTAGAAGTAACTGATGCTAATGATGCTGTTATTGCAGAAGTAGAAATGGCCTGGTTAGACGCAAAAATTGCTTATTTAACTTCGGATCAGCTCTGCTATTCTGAAATATTGAAGGCAAATGGCTGGAGTGTATTAACTGATGATTCAGAGGATTATCAGGAAGTATTAGGAGGGACTGAAAAATGAGTGGGAAGTTAACGGTTGCTATATCAGAAAAATTTTTGGATGCTTTTGCTGAATTACCAAGACAAATTCAGGGTAAAGTTACTACCTTTATGAATAAATTTAGAAATAACCCTCTGTCATCAGGTTTAAACTATGAAAAACTTCGAAATTGTAGAGATAGTAAGCTTTGTTCTGTGAGACTAGATGATACTTATAGAGCAATTGTTGTTAGACAGCCTGAAACAGGTGTTTATATGCTGCTTTGGGTTGATCATCATGATGAAGCATATAAGTGGGCAGAAAATAAGCATTGTGAAGTAAACCCAACAACAGGTGTGTTTCAGGTCTTTGAAACTGATGATACTGTAGAAAATAAGCCAGAATCCACGGCTGTAGCAGCAAAGGGTATCTTTGTGGACATATCTGATGATGATTTGAAAAAGCTTGGCGTCCCTGAAATTCAGTTGAGCTTTATTAAACGTATAGTATCAAAAGAACAGTTTTTGAGATTAGCTAACAAGCTTTCTAAGGATGTTTATGAAAACTTAAGTTGGCTTGTTGAAGGTTTCGAATTAGAAGAAGTTTTAAAATTAGTTTGTCCTCCAGAACCTATTGAAAATCCTACTAATAATATAGCTGTAGCCTTAGAAAACCCAACAACCAGACAGTCTTTTTATGTTATTGAAGGCGAAGATGAATTAAGGAAGATAATGGCAGAACCATTAGCAAAATGGCGTGTTTTCTTACATCCTACTCAGAGAAAGATTGTAAATAAAAAATACTCAGGTCCAGCTAGAGTTCTTGGTGGTGCTGGCACTGGTAAAACTGTTGTTGCAATGCATAGAGCCAAATATCTGGCTTCTATTCTGGTGGACAATCAAAGGATTCTGTTTACTACTTTTACTGCAAATCTTGCTGGCGACATAAAAGACAATCTTAAGAAAATTTGTTCACTAGAGGAAATGCGCAAAATTGATGTGATAAACATTGATGCCTGGATTGCTCGTTTCCTCAAAGAACACGAATTTGAAGCAAGTATTGAATACGACGACGAAAAGATTCGTAATATGTTCAGCGATGCTATTACAGATTCTGGTGTTAATCTTGAATTGGATGAAGATTTCTATATTGATGAATGGAATAGAGTAGTAACTCCTCAGGAAGCTTATACAAAAGAATTGTATCTGAAGGCAAGCCGTATTGGTCGTGGTAAAGCCTTAGATCGTAAAAAACGTATTGAAGTGTTTAAGGTTTTTGAATCATATATGAACTTAATGGTTCAGAGACGTAAGCGTGATGTTAACAGAGCTATGTATGAATGCAAGGTTCTGTTGGATAAACAAAAAGGTGGTTCTGGTTATAAATACGTTGTTGTTGATGAAGCTCAGGACCTCAGTAATAGTGCTTTTAAACTTTTGCGTTCTATTGCTGGCGAAAAACATGAAAATGATATGTTTATTGTTGGGGACGCTCATCAGAGAATTTATAAGAACTATGCTACTCTTGGTAAGAGTGGAGTAGACATCCGTGGTAGAAGCAGTATTTTGAAAATTAATTATAGAACTACTGAAGAAATCAGAAAATATGCTTTTGCCTTGTTGAACGGCATAAGCTTTGATGATTTGGATGATGGTAAAGATGCTGGCGATAAATGTAAATCACTGACTCACGGTATTGCACCAGAAATAAAAAGCTTTAATGGTATAAACGAAGAAACTGAGTTTATTGTGTCAGAGATAAAAAAGCTTATTGAACAGAAGGTATCACTTAATAATATCTGTATTGTTGCTAGGACCGATGCTCTTCTTGCTGATTATGAAAATGCTTTGACAAAGGAAGGTATCAGGCATTTCAGAGTGAAACGAACAAAGTCAGATGATCCATCCTTTGAAGGTGTAAGAACAGCTACTATGCACCGTGTTAAAGGTTTGGAATTCAGATATGTTTTTGCTGTTGCAATAAATGCTGGTATTATGCCATTAAATAAGGCTATAAATCATTCCGACAAAGTTGCTGAATCTGAATCTATGACTTCTGAACGATGTCTCTTCTACGTGGCTCTTACTCGTGCTAGAAATGGTGCCTACATAACCAGTTATGGTAAAAAATCCGAATTCTTAAAGTAATCATTCGGAATGATAAATGGTTGGAAAATATAAAGTAATAACCCTGTGCGGGAGCACGAAGTTTAAGGATGAGTTTCTGCGGGAGCAGAAGCGGTTGACGCTGGAAGGAAATATTGTTATCAGTGTCGGGCTGTTTGGGCATTCCGGTGATAGTGAAGTCTGGGAAGGTATGTCAGAAGATACTTTGACAAAGACCAAGGAAATGCTCGATGATATGCACAAACGCAAAATTGACATGGCTGACGAAATTTTCGTCATCAATGTCGGTGGCTACATTGGCTCCAGCACTCGCTCAGAAATAGAATATGCGCAACTCCATGGTAAAGTTGTAAAATATCTAGAGGAATAATTTTTCTCAGCAGATTAAAGACTAGTTCTGTTTTATATCTAGAATTAAAGAAGAGGAGGGGAGTTATGAAAAGAATAATTAGAAATATCAAAAACTATTAAATGAACAAAGCCAGCAAAATTGTCTATGAACTTTACTACCTTGGTTATTCTGATGGTAGTTGCGAAATGTTTCATCAGTAGTTGATTGTTAAATGCTTTCTTTTGAATGAATAGACCAATAGCTAACTAACTTATATGTATAGTTTTATGCGGAGAAGTTGGTTGTCAATTTAGGAACTTATATGTATAGTTTTGCTATTGGGCCTATGTGTCAGATAAATCCAGTAAACAGATTTACAAATTAATAAAACCAGAACAACTGAAAAAGCTGTATTTCCCATACCACTCATTAGATCCGCAGCAGGCAATAGAAAGAATTCTCGAAGAAATTGGCTCGGAAAATACTGCTGAAATAGATGATATAGCAAGAGGCGTAATAATTCTCCGAAGAGTGCGTAATAAAGCTAATAAAAGTCTTCAGAAATAAATTAATAAAATAAGAAATCTATAAAAATAATAACCCAGGGTATATGAACGTTGTTCGCCGATGCGGTAGAGGACTTCGTTCAAGTCGTCGAGGTTGTAGTTGCGGTTTCTGATGAAATATTCGACTATGGTGTCATTGATTTTTGCTTTTTGGAAAAATTTTTTAAATAAAATAATATTATAGTTAAAGAAACAAAAAATGTTGCCGAAACGGGTGGGGAATTACAATATTTTGCAGGAGGAATGAGCTTTGAAGCGCTTTCTATTAATCGCAGGGACAATGATATTCGGGCTGGCGGCTCAGGCTGGCGCGGCTATTTATTCCTACAGAGATGAACAGGGGCGTTTGTTTTTAACAGACAGTCCTCCTAACAAAAAATACAAGATTGTTGTCACAAGCAAAAAAGAAACTGAAGGCCTGGATTCAGGCTCTAACAGTATCAGCAGCATTACTTCCACCAGTTCTTCTCAGAAGTTTCTGCTTCCTAGTGACGAATC
>JAZUDR010000205.1:0-9349 GCA_045639725.1 Candidatus Avigastranaerophilus sp.
ATTTTTATAACCAAACGCACTGCTGTAACTACCTTGTGTGGTATTACCAACGCCTACTGCACTGTTATACTTACCATCAACAGTGTTTCCAAGACCAAAACCAATACTTCTATCACCTGAAACTGAGTTGTCTGAACCGAAAGCATTACTATAATTACCAGCAGACTTATTGTTATAACCCAAAGCACTACTATTTTGACCTAAAGCAGTATTGTGGTAACCAACAGCAGTGGTGCCTTGTATTGCTGCTAAGTTCTGACTACCTATAGCAGTGCTGTCTGCTCCGTCAGAAAAGTTCTTATAACCAAAGCTAGAGCTGTTTGTGCCTGTTGCGGTATTTTCATTACCAAAAGCATTGCTATTATCGCCATCAGCTCTATTTGTATAACCAATAGCACCGCTAAAATTACCATTAGTTACGTTACCAGAACCAAAGGCACTGCTGTCAACACCTTCAGAATCATTGTTAAAACCGAAGGCACTGCTATCAATGCCATTAGCTATATTAGAATTACCAAAAGCACTGCCGGATTCTCCTTCAGCAATATTAGAAAAACCTAGAGCACTGCTGTAATCACCATCAGCTTTATTAGAATAGCCAAATGCACTACTGGTTTCACCATTAGCAGTATTTTCTGCACCTATAGCAGTGCTTTCAAAACCTGAAGAAGTATTTTTGTAACCAACAGCGCTGCTATTTGTGCCGATAGCAACATTAACATAGCCGACTGCGGTGCTATTTTCACCACTATCAATGACAGCACCAGGCATTAAGTAGGAATAATAAGAAGTAAGTTCTCTATTGTTGGCATACCCAATAGCCAGACTCTGATTACCTGTTACAGCATTAGCATTGCCCATGGCAGTGCTGCCCCAGCCAAAAGTCTGATTTGACACACCAAAAGCACTGCTATCGCCACCACTTGCAATATTATTATAGCCAATAGCGGCACTGTACTCTACATAAGCCGTATTGCTATGACCAATAGCAATAGTGCCAAAACCTATGGCATGATTCATATAACCAACAGCACTGCTTTGGGCCATTGAAGTTGTATTTTGATAACCTAAGGCAGAACTGTGTTCACCCTCTGCTATATTATTTGCCCCTATTGCACTAGTACCATTATGCTTAGCAATATTATTATTACCAACAGAACTTGCATTCATACCCTCAGCACTATTCTTATAACCCATAGCACTGCTATTTTCACCTGAAGCAGTATTTTCTGCACCCATAGCACTGCTTTCAAGACCTGAAGAAGTATTTTTGTAACCAACAGCGCTACCAGATGCTTGATCCACATAGTTATAAACACCTATTGCTGAGCCATAATCGGCATAGGCTTTGTTTTCGCTACCCACAGCAGAACTAAAATAGCCCGAAGCAGTATTGTGGTAACCTATAGCACTGCTTTCAGCACCATAAGCTTCGTTAAAAGTACCAAAGGCACTGGCATATTCTCCATTTGTGTAGTTCTGAGTACCTATTGCATTACTATAATTGGCATAAGTTTGGTTATAACTACCGATAGCATTAGTACGAGTACCACTAGCAGTATTATCATCACCTATTGCATTGCTTTCATTACCATAATAGATTTTATTAAATGTTCCCATGGCACTGACAAAGCTACCTGAAGCAGTATTGTTGACACCTATAGCAGCATTAGCATTGCCAATTGCTTGGTTATTATAACCGAAAGCGTTACTTCGTTCTCCATTAACTGTATTAAAAATCCCAACCGTTGAGGCATGTTCACCATTAGCTTTGTTTGAGATACCTAGTGCCGTAGAACTGGAAACACCTGCAGTATTATCAATACCAAAAGCAACAGTCCTTGCACCAGTTGCTCTATTGTTTGTCCCTACAGCATTGCTATCATTACCATTTGCAACGTTTCGGGAACCTATTGCATTTGTATGGGAACCAGTAACATTATTGTCGTCACCGATTGCGTTACTTTCATAGCCATTAATATTGTTATAAGTTCCTAGTGCAGCGGTATAGGTTCCATTGGCATTATTATTTGAGCCAACAGCAACATTATGCGAACCATTTGCCGAGTTTTTATTACCTACAGCAGTGCTATTTCCACCTGCAGCAGTATTCTCAACACCTGCTGCAGTGCTGTTTACGCCTGAGCCGTCACCAAAAGTCGTAGCAGCAGCAAAAGAAACTGTTGTGGACTGAAGAAAAACAGACAGAGCAACAACAAGGGCCATTGCTCTTCTTTTCAGTGCCACTCTATTATTAAGTTTTCTTTCTTTTTGCATTTTGTGCCTGCAAATATCCATCAGTATTAGCTCAATCATTGCGCCATACTGTCTGGCAAATCAATTTGCTTCGGTTAAAAAGCACAGTTTTCGACTTTTCAGTACATACCTTGTCGAATTTATCGACAAAAATTGAAAAAAAATGAAGAAAGAAAGTCTACAAGCTAATATTACACAAATGGGCTAAAACAAACACTGATGGCAAGCTAGCCACCACTCAGATTAACATTAATTTACAAAAAAACATTATATCTTCACAAAAAACAACCCGTAAAAAAATGTGCGGAATCCGCAATAATTTTTCGAACTGGTTTGTAAAAAGTCCTATAAGCATAGACATATAAACTATAACTGAAGTTTCTGTTTGACTAATATCTGCTTATTATCTAGAATATTTAAAAAATCACTATTGGAGCAATGAATGCTTAGAATTATTTACGGAGACACTCCTGATGTTTCTTACGGACCATCCTGGTTTAAGTATGGTTACGATTTAGCATGGTTTAAAGAAGCATTTATCCAAGAAATGATTAAAGATATCGACAATACCGACTATAAAGGCGGAGAAATACTCGACAGTCAGGTTCTTGGCCCAATTCCCCCAGAAAAGCTTTCTGGAGGCCTGCAGACTCTAATAATGATTTATGAAATGCCGGATAAAATATTCGATGCAACAAGCTGTGGCCCGAATTGTGCAAAATGGCTTCTTGAAATTGGTAAAAGAAAGAATATCACAATTAATCTGCGATATTTCATGCCTTTTGATAATCTTGAGCCCTTTGAGGTTGAAATAGCCAATGCCAACCGAAAGGTATACAACGCTGAAGATTTTGCTTTAACGTCATTAGATTATATAGATTAAATTTATGCTAGGCAGTCATCATATAATAATTGAATCACCAAGACTTAAATACGAATTTACAATCAAGCGTTTCATCACACTGATTCAAGGTAATACTGCCACTGGCAAAACCACACTTATAGACCTGATACAGGAATTTGCCAGGAACGGTTTTCAAGGCCCCGTAAGAATCCAATCCGATGTGTCATGTTCTGTTTTTTATGGCACAGAAACAGATTGGGGTCCTTTCATTTCAAACAAGAAGAACAATATTATTTTCATAGACGAAGGCTTTACCTTTATTAGAACAAAAGCTTTTGCAGAAAGCATTAAGGGAACCGACAACTATTATGTTCTCATTACACGGGAAGCTTTGCCATGCTTACCCTATAGCATAAATGAAATCTATGGAATACGAACCTCTGGTAAATACCATTTTCCTGAAAAAATTTATCATGAATTTTATCCAATATATGACAATAAGCTTATCACCCAGTTATCAACCAAAATAAAACTGATAACAGAAGATTCTAAAGCAGGCTTTACCTTCTTAAAAGCTGGTGTAAAAGACGAAATAGAATGTATCAGTGCTAACGGAAATTCAAACATATACCAGGTTGCCAGAAAAATGTCACAGGATGGTTCAGTAATCATAGTTGCAGATGGTGCTGCATTTGGAGCATTCATAGATAAACTTGTAAAATTGGCTTCCTATAATAAGAAACTAGCATTATACCTGCCAGAATCATTCGAATGGCTTGTATTAAAATCAGGAATAATAAATTATACAAACCTACAAGATATTATAGAAAACCCAGAAAATTATGCAGACACAGTCAAACACTTCAGTTGGGAACAATTTTTCACACACACTCTTGAATCAGCCACCTGTAATGATCCTATAAAAAAATATCAAAAAAACAATCTGTTGCCATACTACACAGAATCAAAAAACCAGGAAAAAATCCTTGCTCAGTTTCCGGCACAACTAAGAAATATAATACATCATTAAAGCAGATGCATATTAAGATACGCACAAAAATTCTACTCTAGTATTTACTATTTCTATTTCATGAATTTACCCTACTTGCTTCGTTAATAGAACTACCAACCCGTAAAAATAATGCGGAATCCGCAATAATTTTTTGAGTGTGTTGATTTTTATGAATAGCACTGATATAATTTACTCGTAAAAAAAATGCGGAATCCGCAATAATTTTTCAAGGAAAGTTATGGAAATCAATAGAAACCAGTATATACAAGCCTTAATAAAGAAAAAAGACAACGGAAGAGTAAAAATCATTTCCGGTATAAGGCGTTGTGGAAAATCTTATTTGCTATTTGAATTATACACAAAATATTTAAAATCTATTGGCGTATCAGACAATGAAATAATAAAAATCTCGTTAGAAGAATTATCGAATATAGAATACAGAAATCCAATTAAGCTGGATAAATATATAAGAGAAAGAATAGTAGACAGTAACAGACACTATTACATCATTATTGACGAAATACAATTCGTTTCAACGATCCAGAATCCATATATAGACAGCAAAGAAAATAAAATCACTTTTGTTGATGTAATTCTTGGCCTTGTAAAAATAAAAAATGCTGACATATACATCACTGGTAGTAATTCAAAGATGCTATCTTCAGATATTCTGACTCAGTTTAGAGACAGGGGAGATGAAATTCGTGTGCATCCGCTGTCCTACGCTGAATTTTTTGAAGCCCAAAACGGTGATCCAAGAACAATCTGGCAAGATTTTTACACATATGGTGGCATGCCTTTTATACTTTCGCTAGAAACCCATGAAGAAAAAAGCAAATATCTACGAGACTTGTTTGCAAGAACTTATTTTAAAGACATTCTAGAACGAAACAAAATACAAAATGAAAAATCTATCATAGAAGATTTGATAAATATAGTAGCCTCATCAATAGGCTCTCTAACCAATCCAACAAAGCTTTCAAATACTTTTGCCAGCGAAAAACAAATCAAAATCAGTTCAGCCACTATAGAAAAATATTTAGGCTACTTCGTTGATGCCTTTTTAATCAATAAAGCAGAACGTTTTGACGTAAAAGGCAAAAAATACTTAAAAACCCCATTAAAATATTATTTTTCAGATGTAGGCTTCAGAAATGCCCGTCTCGGCTTCAGACAACAAGAAGAAAGCCATATTATGGAAAATATTCTATACTGTGACTTGCTCAGAAGGGGTTTTGACATTAATGTCGGTGTCGTTGAGCAGAACCTGAAGACCGCAGAAAATAAAAAAATCAGAAAGCAATTAGAAGTCGATTTTGTTGTTAATCGTGGCCTGAAACGCTATTATATTCAATCTGCCTTATCAATAGCAGACCCAGACAAAAGGAAACAAGAAACAGTTTCCTTAGAGCGAATACCTGATTCTTTCAATAAAATAGTTGTTGTTCGTGACTATATAAAGCCATGGCGAGATGAAAAAGGCATTTTATACCTTGGTCTGGAACAATTCCTACTAGACGAGCAATCCATAGACCTTTAAATCTCATCTTTTTATAGAAGGCTGTCTAAGTATCCAGACAGCGAATTTGGCGTTAGTGGTTAATCCTTTGTTAGCAGGAATGTCAGCCAGAATACTCCCGGACGGCCAAGTTTGTCGGGTTCTTCCTCGCCACGGGAAACAGCAAAGCCCGCAGCCTTGAAATAGCTTTCCCATTTATCTAAGGCCATAACGTTCATTACGCGGCCCTTTTCATCTATTCCATCGTCTCTTACGTCATTACGTGTAGTCGGAATAGAAATCAGGCCCTTGCCACCTTTTTTAATAATTCTGTTCAGTTCCTTCAGGGTTTCCGGCAAATCCTTTTCGTATAAATGCATGAGGCAGGCTACAGAATAAAAGCCGTCAAAATATCCATCAGGGTAATCAAATCTGCACGGAAGAATACCGAAAAGCAACCTGTCCTTTAATTCAGGATGAAAACGAGGTATTTCTGCCAGCAATCCCTTTGAGCCGTCCATGGCAATAATATCATAGCCATCAGCCAGAGAACGTGCAGCATCACGACCAGAGCCACAGCCAATCTCAATAATCCTAGAACCAGCGGGGATATTAGCCCTTACCGCTTCATGAAAAGGATCTAAACGCACAGCATCATGCTTTTCGCAGAAATCAGCAGCGTTATTATCATAAAAATCTAAAGTCTGGTTTGTAGTCATAGCTTATCTTCTTTCATTCTACTATTACCAATTCTAAATTTTATAACAAATCAGAAAATTTTTCTAATGTTTCCTGTGGAGTATAAACAGGTATTTTCGACTTTGAAAAATCACTTTTATTTCTTGTTACAATACAATCCATATCAGCAAATACCGCTGTAGAGTATTGAACAGCATCTTCAAAGTCATCCCAGCCAAGAGCTAATGCTGAAAAAATCTCTTGCCTAGTAACCCCTTGAATTTCAACAATCGTCAAAATATCCTTCAATAAGTCAATAACCAGCTCTTTGTCTTTTAATTTCTTATTTACCACATAAAAAATATCTGTAATGGATGAGGCTGAAATGTAACCTTCAAAATTATCTTTTTCTACTAATTGCATAACACTGAAGGAATTATCAAAAATACTTCCCGATGTAATAAAACATCTAAAATAACATTTGTATCAATCAGTAGTTTCATACTTTTTCAAACGTTCATCACGGATTTCTTCTTCATTGATATTCATACCAGCCAAAGCCCCAGACAACCTAAGTAAAGCATTATGTATCTTTTCTTTTCTAGCTATTTTTTCCTCTAAGTCATGCTTATCAAGTATAGTAACAAGAACCTGTTGGCCAGCAACAAGCGTTACGTTATCATCAACTACTATTTTATTACCGTCAAAATGACCTCTTAATGTTGCTGTCATATGCCCTCCTTACCCAAACTTCAGAACTTCATCCATAGAATATGTTGTTCCGTCATTTTCTTTCTTTGCTTGTTCAGCCAAAGCAATACAATAAGCATCATCTTCCGCTATTTTTTCCCTAGTTGTCATAAAACTTACTCCTACTTTGATTATATCATAAAAAAAATGGTTTAATCTATATGAAGCTTGTGACTAGTGGCTATTAGCCGAAAAACTAGCAGACAATAAGCTTAATGCTTTACTAGTTACACCTTCTACCAAGCGAGTATAAGAAATTTCTCTCGGCCAAAAGCTAAAAGCAAAAAGCTAAGAGCATAAAAAAAGCCTGACTCTTTCGGAGTCAGGCTTTTTTTATTACTTACCAGTAAGTTCGAAAGTATCGATAGCAATCTGAAGTTCTTCGTTTGTAGGAAGAAGGATAACCTTAACCTTAGAATCTGCAGCAGAGATAACTCTTCTTTCGCCGCGGATATCATTAGCCTTGTCATCAATCTTAACACCGAGATAGCTTAAGTGTTCACAAATCTGCTTTCTAGCAGCCTTATCGTTTTCGCCAACGCCAGCGCAGAAGCAGATTGCGTCAACGCCGTTCATTGCTGCTGTATAAGCGCCAACATACTTAACAACTCTGTAAATGAAAGCATCAAGAGCTACTTCAGCAAGGTGATTGCCTTCAGCTTTAGCTTTGCCGACATCACGGAAGTCACTGGAAACTCCGCCACTCATACCGAGAACGCCAGACTTCTTGTTGAGGATATTGAGCATCTGGTCAGCAGTAAGGTGTTCCTTGTTCATGATGAACTGAAGAACTGCCGGGTCAACATCACCGCTTCTGGTGCCCATAATAAGACCTTCAAGAGGAGTGAGACCCATAGAAGTATCTACGCACTTACCGCCTATTGAAGCAGAAACACTGGCGCCGTTGCCGAGGTGGCAAACGATAACCTTTGCATTCTTTGGATCGAGGTTAGCAAACTTAATAGCTTCGCTGGAAACAAACTTGTGGCTGGTTCCGTGGAAACCGTAGCGGCGGATAGAATATTTTTCGTAATATTCGTGTGGAATAGCATAGAGGTAAGCTTTTTCTGGCATTGACATACCAAAAGCAGTATCAAAAACGGCAACATTTGGAACGCCTGGCATAGCAGCTTCACAAGCTTCGATACCCATAAGGTTAGCCGGGTTGTGTAATGGACCGAGTTCAAAGCAGTCTTTAATAGCTTTCTTAACGTCAGCATTAACAACGATTGAATCATAGTAATATTTACCGCCATGGAGAACGCGATGACCGATAGCTGCGATTTCCTTAGTATCCTTGATGATACCCTTTTCTGGATCGGTAATAGCCTTCATAACCAGTTCCATTGCAACCTTGTGGGTTTCAATCTTCTGATTAACTTCATAAACCTTACCGTTAGCCTTCTGTTCAAGATGACCCATTTCAAGGCCGATTCTTTCAACAAGGCCCTTGCCGAGCTGTTCACGTTCTGGCATTCTGATAAGAGCATACTTAAGAGAAGAGCTACCGCAGTTAACGATTAAAATAACTTTAGAATTTGCCATTTTTGATTCCTTTTCTATTGACGAAAATTGTGTGATAATTTAAATACTTAGTAGTTTTAACACGTAAAACAAAATTTTTAAAGATAAAAAGAGAAATGATATGAATATGACACCAAGAATTTTAGGTCTGGGAAAGAAAGACCTTACTCAAATTGCAGCTTCGACAGCCAAAGGACGCGAAATTTACGCATCATATTCCGGTCTTGTAAAAGGACCTGCAAGCTTCGAAAATCTGGATATGATATTCAAAGCCTGGGCCGAAGACAAATCTGCAACCAAAGCAGACAATGAGGAAATGGCCAATGGTTTCGGCTGCTTATTCGGAGAACTTCTCAAAGCAGAATTCGGTTTCGGATGGCAGATTATTGAAGATCAGTTCGGCAGCGAACCAGCTCTTGTAGACGAAGTAACTGGCAGTGTTGTTTACCCGATTAACTCTGTCTGGAAAAGAATTGAACCCAAGCTGGATACAACCCCATTCTTCCAGCCAATGCATGATTCTATCAAGCAGCACCTTGACAGCCTGAAGTAGTAGGAAGCTGGAAGCTATAAGCTTGAAGCAGGACAGTGCTTCGATACCAGGTGGGTATAAGGTTTGTTGCAATAAGCTTTTGGCTGCTGCCTCTTAGCACTTAGCCGAGAAAGCAGGCCCCTGGAAGCCGGAAGCCTAAAGCTTGGAGCTTATAGCTTGGAGCTTGGAGCTTGGAGCTTGGAGCTTATAGCTTGGAGCTTATAGCTTATAGCTTATAGCTTGGGGCTTATAGCT
>JAZUDR010000206.1:0-10601 GCA_045639725.1 Candidatus Avigastranaerophilus sp.
GCCGTTAGCATTCCAGAGTCTGACATAAAAATAATCAGACCAATGATTTATCTGACTGAAAACAAAATCATTAACCTTCAAAAGGAGTTTGAGTTACCTGTGGCCGAGCACCACTGCCCCTACGAGGACCAGAATCAGCGAAGCAAATACAAAAGCCTTCTTAAAAGTATCTCAGATAATTCTGGTATTCCTGAACCAGAACTGCAAATCGTCGGCGCTTTGGAAAACATCGACACTTCTAATCTCTACTCACAGGTATTACAAAGCCAGCAGAGCCCTCTTCCGAAGTGAACAAAGGCGTAAAGCCATGACTAGAGGGATACCAAAGTCTCAAGAACCAAAAGCGATCCAAAACTTTTGCTTTCTGATTCTTTTCACGGAATATCAAAGCACCGCAATTTATTATTGCTTTTATATTTATTTTTAAAGCTTAATAATATCCGTGTTGAATAAATATTAAAAATAATATTAAATATGTAGAGTCTATAACAATAAGTCCTTTTTGGGGAAAATGAAAAGAATGAATAATAAAATAATAATATTTGATACCACTTTAAGAGACGGCGAACAATCTCCAAAATGTAGCATGACCATAGAAGAAAAGGTAAAAATAGCAAAAAAGCTGGAAGAATTGGGAGTAGATATAATTGAAGCCGGTTTCGCTGCATCTTCCTCAAAAGATTTTGAAGCAATACAAGAAATATCAAAGAATGTAAACAAACCAATTATTACTGCATTAGCAAGACTTACAGAAAATGATATAGATAAAGCAGCAGAATCGTTAAAATATGCAAAGAAAAAAAGAATTCATATATTTATCGCAACTAGTGATATTCATATAAAAGACAAACTACGTATAACAAGAGAAGAAGTAATTAATAAAACAAAAGAAATGGTAAGATATGCTAAAAGCAAATGTGAAGATATAGAATTTTCTCTAGAAGATGCAACAAGAACTAATCTGGAATTTATGACACAAGTAATTGCAACAGCAATAAATAGCGGAGCAACTACAATAAATCTTGCAGATACAGTTGGATTCATTACGCCGGAAGAATTTAAAAATGTAATAGAATATTTAAAAGTAACTGTTCCAAATATAGATAATATAGTATTAGGTTGTCATTGCCATAATGATTTAAATCTGGCTACTTCTAATTCATTAGCAGCAATAGAAAGTGGAGTAACACAAGTAGAATGCTGTGTAAATGGGCTAGGAGAAAGAGCAGGGAATACAGCCCTAGAACAAATAGTAATGGCACTGCATGTAAGAAAAGACCATTATAAAAAAGAAACAAATATAGATATTTCAAAATTACTTGAAACAAGTAAATTAGTAGCAGATATAGTAAATGAAAAATTAGAAAGAACAAAACCAGTAGTAGGAGAAAACGTAAATATACATTCATCAGGCATACATCAGGACGGAATATTAAAAAATAAAGATACATATGAAATAATTAATTTTGAAGAATTAGGTAGAAATAATGAAAAAATAAAGATAGATATTCATTCAGGAAAAGCAGCAATTAAATATATTTTGAACAAACACAATATATATCCCAAAGAAGATATAAGAGATTTTGTAACCTACATAAAAGAGTATTTGAAATCAAATAAAGATATTTCAGAAGAAGAAATATGTGATATGTATAAAAAGCTGAAAATATAATGTGAGCTAGAAGGCTTTATTTCTACTTGCTTCCGAAATACAAAAATACCAGGGCAAGCAATACGAGAAGCAAGTCCAGAGCCTTAGACTTCAGGTTCTTTTCATGGAAAATCAAAGCGCCACACAAAAAACTGATAACAACACTACTTCGACGTATCATAGACATTACACTCAGTAAAGCTCCCGGAAACGTTAATGCATAAAAGTAGGCAAAATCAGAAAAAGAAATAAAAATACTGATCAGAGGAATACTCCATTTCCACTTAAAAGGTGTTGTATTCTTACGATTAGGCCACCAAAGAAAGGCTACCACCGGTATCATCATAAAGAACTGATAAATATTAAACCAGCACAGAACAGACATTTTGTTTATTCCTAGTCCACCAAGCTCCGGAGGAATAATAAGATATTTGTCATAAAGAGCCGAGCAGGCACCAAAAACATTAGATAATATGATACAGATTATCCATTTGTTGTGCTTGAAATCAATCCCTTCCTTCTTGCCAGAACGTGACAACAGATAGAAAGCGACTATAGCAGTTACAACCCCAACAATCTGCCACAAATTTAATTTTTCCGAGAACAGTGTTAAAGCGCCAAGAATAACCATTATCGGTCTGGTTGCATTAATAGGACCCACAATGGTTATGGGAAGATATTTCAGACCAATATATCCGAAAATCCAACTGGAAAGAACAATGCAGGACTTAACCAGGATAAACTTCTGCTGTTCCCAGCAATATGGGGCTGTATAAACGATGGAATCTTCTGTTAAAACTCCGTTTGCCGACAAAACAATCCAAGGCACTAAGAGCAGCGAGGAAAAAAGAGTATTCAGCAATAAAACAGGGAAAACCGCGTTATCTTTCAGAGACTGCTTCTTTGAAGCATCATAAAATCCAGCAGTAATACAAGATAGTGTTATTAAAAGCAACCACATAGAATAGCCCTTTCCCAAAAGGTCAAGTATAGCACCCTTTTCGCTTACAATACAATAATTCGCTTAGAGAAGAAAAAATACGATACCAAACACTGAAGCTGCCGGCGAATTTAAAATACAATAAAAACAGGCAACCAGGGAATAATCACAAAGGCTATGGCAGAATCAGAGAATTTACAGAGAGCAACTATTGCTGGCAAAGCAGAAATTGTTGCCCAAAGGCTGGTTTAATATTGCCAGTTACAAGATTTCTATTAAATAAATTCGACCGGAATGGCAAAGACTTCTGGAGATATTGCAATAGGCTTTGAGCAGTTGCAGATAATTGTTCCTGTTTCTATTTGCATATTCTTAATTCTATTGGTGATATAGAAATTTTTGGCATCCTCCGAATTTGGGGTAGCTGTTTTTTTTATTTCAATGGGATAAAGAGTGTTGTCCTGATAAATCATCAGATCTATTTCGACCTTATCTTTGTCCCTGTAAAAATAAACAGGTGCTTCAATCCCCTGATTGGCAAATGATTTGATTATTTCACTCACCACATAAGTTTCAAAAAAAGCTCCAGCCATAGCTCCGGTTCTCATTACTTCAGGACTGGTCCATCTTGTGAGATACGCAGCGAGCCCAGTATCCATGAAATACAATTTTGGTGTCTTTATAATTCGTTTTTCAACATTTATGGAAAAAGGTTTAAGTAAATATACTAATCCTGAAGTAATGAGCAGAGATAACCATTTTTTTGCCGTTACTTCACTGATTCCAACTTCTTTACCAAGGTCACCATAGTTTACTAATTGTCCAGTTCTTGAAGCTACTACGGTAATAAATTGCAGGAATTGCATTTCATCAGTTATTTGGGTAATTTTTCTTATATCGCGTTCTATATATGTTTTTAAATAGTTTCCATAAAAATCGTTTGTATTTATTTTCCCTTTAACTACTTCCGGATAACCTCCAGAGAAAATAGCTTTCCAAGTCTTATAAACTGAAGGTTCCACATCGGATAAAGCCTTAGTTCTTTGGAAAATGTATTTTTTTGATGGCAGAAATGGCTTGTCGAATTTATCCTTTCTGATTTCTCTAGCAGATAGCGGATATAACTCTAATATACCTATACGGCCAGCAAGACTCTCTGTCGCTTTTTCTATGAGATTAAACTGCTGACTTCCAGTAAAATAATACATTCCATTTTTTCTATTGCTATCTATATTTATTTTCAAAAAACGGAATAGTTCTGGAACATATTGGATTTCATCAAAAATATATGGACTAGGGTGTAATTCTAAGAAAGCTTTGGGATCTGACTTAGCTGATACTTCTTCTAATGGATCATCAAAAGTAAGATATTGAGTAGACTTATTAGTTTTCATCCTCTGCAAAATAGTTGTCTTTCCTGTTTGTCTTGCACCAATAACAAGGCAGGCAGGGAATTCCCTAGATAAGCGTTTAATAGTTGCTGTTGCATGTCTTTCTATGAATTTCATAAAAGCACCTCATGGGATAATCCAAAGTCATGGTTAATATTATCCCACACTTCAGAAATTCGCAAGAATTATTTCTCTCACAACAAAGGTTTTCCTTTGTCATGCTTAAACAGCCTGAATAATTCTCTTACCTTTTTCTCGATTGTTCTAGCTATATACATAGCAAAACTCCGTTTTTTTTAAACTACCACTTTAAATTTGCCATATTTTGAACATATACCAACTAAGGAAAAACAGAGATATTGAATTATGACAAAAAAATTATAGTTTCACAAATAACAGTAGAGAAGATTTTATGAAAACTACTTTCTTTTTTGTAATTGCAGTTATTATAAGCAAAGATTTTGATATTGGTAAATATCCTGTAACTCTTGGTCTATATAGAATAGTCATGGGCAAATTTAATTCTTTATATGGATAGGATAATTACAAAGATAATCTATTGCTGGTCGGCATAAATTACGACAAAGAAAGCAAAAACCATTCCTGCGTCATTGAAAAGTTCGAAGCCTAAACCGCTAATACCATTTTGAGCAGCCAGAATACCTGCTGATTTCATAGCAGTCAAACCTTGGTTGGCTTTATTTAACCAAACTTTATTTACCAATCTCTTAGAAACTGTTTAAGCGGATCTGTCTTGTCTAGAACTTTGGCGCAGTTTTCACGGTTTCTGATAGGAAAATTTAAATTCGTTGCAAAAATCCGTTTACAAAAGCATCGGGGAAGACAAATTTTTTCTCTCCCTCATTAAATTTAACAGTAATGTATTTCTTTGCTTTATCAATTTTCAATACCATACCCTCGCCAAACTTTTTGTGGAAAACAGAATTTCCTTCATCGACCTTAGCAAAGTCTTCTGCGATCTCTCCTATTTTTCCTGAATCAGTTATTTTTGGTGAATAAGGACTTACGTCTTCGGCCACCTTCAATTCTGGGGGTTCTATGCCATATTGTTCTGTTACAAAACTAGAATTCTTTTTAATTATTTTGGTCTTAGGTTTAAGAATGGTATTTTCAGTAGTGTCGTCCAATATATCAATATCTTTCGTAGACCCTATTGTCATAGTAGCCTGCTGATTATAAAAAAGTTGCTCATATTCTTTGCGTTTGATAACAGTGTCCCAACCACCCATGTCTTCTTCTTCATGTTTATCCAGACCAGTATAAGTTAAACTGCTATCTTCATATCTCTTAAATTTAAAAATAGCATCGTTCATTAGGGAAGAATTAAAAACTCCAAGCGAACAAAGTAATTCAAAATCTTTTACATCTAAGCCAGTTACTTTCTTAAAAAGGCCTGGTTCTAATTGTGTAATGACATCTTTTAATGTTCTTTCTCTATAATCAGTTAAATACATAAACACAGGTATTCTTGTAGCAAACTTAATAAGTTTTTCTTGAATCTGTTTACGCAGAGATTTAAACTCTTTTTCCTCTTCAGTTAGTTTTTTCTTTTCCTTAGGAGTTAACTCCTCTTTTTCTTTTTTAGCTTTTTTAACAGCTTCTGACTTGTTGATAATTGTTTCAATATCTTTATTCAGAGAACGAAAGCCTTCTATTTTCATTAAAGCCTTCATAGCATCTTCGTTATTTTTCAATCTATTCAAAGTTTCATTATCAACATTTACCAGTAATGCAGATTCCCAACGTCTTGCTAATAGAGTTGCTGAAGTTCCAGCCAGAGCGATATCTAATACGTCCTGTGCTGAAATCTGTTTCATTGTCGAGCCATCATAAGCCAATACCGGCAGAAAATTTATAAACTCGGCAACTTTTTTCTCCGGATTATCCTCTTCAACATTTAATCGACAAGAATAGTCGGATATTTGTCGTAATGCTCTATCTAAGGCAAAATCGAAAACATAACATTCTTGCTTCATTATTTTTTGATTGCCCAAATCATCTTTAACAACCCATGGAGATTGAGCCCTAAATGCTGTTTGAAAATATGTTTCAGGACTTTTTAAATTACGGAGCATAAAAACAGCTGTCCACGGTCTCACAGTAACTCCTGTATTTAGTTTTCCGCAAGTTAAAGTAATTGTCTTAGAAAGCAAAGGATTACCCATCGTCTCCAAAACTGGTGGTAAGGCATTTACTCCCACTCCAGCCTTAGTTCCTGCCGCAACAATAATTTTATAGTCTTTAAAGAAATTATCATTTGAAAGCAAATTATACATGGCAAAGCAAGAAGCAACATTTGGCAAAAACCAAAGAGTGTGATTAAGCACTCTTAATAGTCTTACGTCAGAAAAAGGCATAGGTGGCCTTTTATCCTGACCCAACTTCATATCATCAATACTTGAGGGCAAATAGGCACCTCGTATAAGTTGAACCCACTTCATTACTTCATCTTCGTATGTAAAATGAGCATTTTCAACATCTGCGCCTTTTTCCGTTTGAGCCTCAAAAAACACATTCAAATCAAATTCATTAAACTCGCCTCCCATGGCAATATGGCGTATAGAATCAGGAATCTGATATGTTAGCATAACCATTCTAGGAAGAGATAAATACGGATTATTAGAACCTATCCAACTTTCTTTTGCTTTTTGCTCGTCGGAATAAGTCCAATTATATATCTGTTCTTCAATGAATTCGCCTGAATTAATAGCTCTAAAAGGAGTTCCCGACAAAAATAAATAGTGTCCTGCCGTTATAGGTAAAAATGTTTCATTGTAGGCATTGTCTGCTTCATTTAATTTATATTTTTCCTGATCAAAATCAATAGCAGCTTCTTCATCTAATTTATCAAAAAGCTTTTTTGCATTTTCACGCCAAGCCCCAAAATGGTATTCATCAAAAACAACAAGATCAAAATTCTCTAAATGAATAAATTCATTCTTAGCTTTTATTCCACCAGAATCATTAGTTCCTAACAAATCCTGAAAAGAACCAAATATTACCGCTGGCTTAGATTTGTCAATCTGATTATATAGTTGGTCAATTGTTAAACCCTTTAATTCTGCAATTTTATTAGAAACAAACTGCCAACCTTCAAAATCAACATGGCTATATAAATCCTCTGACCATGCTTCCTCTACTGCGGGTTTGAAAGTCATTACTAAAATTTTTCCAAAACCCATTTTCCTTGCTAATTGATAAGTAGCAAACGTCTTCCCAAAACGCATTTTCGCATTCCACAAGAATTTAGGCGAAGAAGTAGGTTCGTCTTTTTTGGCTCGATTATAATATTCTATAGTTTTTTGAACAGCTTTAACCTGTTCCGGACGCATCTTAAAGGTTTGCGTTCTGCTTTCTATATTTTCAATCTCATCTCTTACAGCAATAATCGCTGCCTTTACAGCATTGATATCACAACAGAACCATTCGTTTTTATCATCACCAGCATTTAACTGACGATACCCTTTTCGCTTTAAAAATGCGTGTATGTCATGATCTGTGAAACAAGTGCCATCATTACGCATTGCTGACTCTTCAAGTAAAATTCTGTATGGAACTGCTGAAGTATGCATTTGTTCTGCTATACGAGTAGCTGCGTCACGATCTGTATAACCAACTTTTATATAACCTTTGTGAGATTCAACCCCTTTTAATTCGTATGCATAAATAGTCGGTGTTATTTCTGGACGAGGAGAAAAGAAATCTAAGGACATTAAGATTCGCCTCCTGAAGACATTTCTTTTACATTTGTTTCAATGAAATCAATTTCTTCTTCACTTAAGCCATATTTTTCATACAATTCTTTATCCGTCCAAGGTTTTGAGAAATCTTGCATTGGGACGTATTTATAAACATTTTGTCCCATTCCTTGATCTATCTTTCTTATAGCTATCATAGTCCTAAAAAATTTTGTACAAATATAAGAAAAGCAATTATTCATTTCTTTTTCTGTTTTAAATGTTCCTATAACAACAAATGTTTCAGTACATAAATCGTTAGGCTTTGCAAAAATAGGTGTTGAAAAACATTCACCTAATAAACCAGAACCTTGGTTTCTCGGCATAAATAATTTAAATCCGTCAACATACTCTTTTCTGGGAATAGGATATGTATTTTTTGCATATTTCTTTGTTCTGTGCAAACTACTATCCAAACCATAAATAGTATATCCGCCTTTTATCGGTGTTTCTGACAAATCTGGCAAATCATATTTTGCAGGATTTTTAAATAAATCACCTCTATATCCAAAAGGTTTCATAGAAGAAACAATACTCATAAATGATTCTTCTTGTTTTACTATTACTTTTCTAAAAATATCAATTAAATTATTGTTCCTAATAAAAACGTCACAACCATCTTCAAGCAAAGGCCTACTCATCTTAGATATAATCTGTCCATTTTGATGAGTATTCACTTCGCAACCTCCAGAATACTGCTTATCCCACAAAAAATAACTAACCCCACCTTTTATTTCTACCCCTGGGAAGCATTCTTGAGCATCTGGGAAATCATGAATTATTTTTAATCTGTTATCGCTTAACATTTCCTTTCTAAATGAATCTAAGCCCCTCCCTCCCGAAAACCATCTTGATGGTGTAATCATGCATAAATATCTTGGTTCAAGTTTTATAGCATTAGAAATGAATTCATGATAAATAGGAATAGCACTGGCTTGAGCTCCCCCATCAGACAACTGATATGGTGGATTACCAATAATTACATCAAAATGCATATTTAATATTTCCTCTGGATTATTTGTATGAATAAATTCATAAGCATGGGTTTCTAGTTCTTCATCACGATCATACTGTGTCTGAGAAGCTCCACAGAAAATACAACTCCTATTATTCCAAGTATGTTGAATCTTTTTAAAACGTATATTTCCCTGAGCATTATTGAACTTTGTCACAGAATATTCAGAATTAGGGTATTTAGAACAATAAAGGCTTCTTCTAGCAATAAGACTTGTCAGTTCAGTAATAGCAATTCCATAAAGTTGATTATGCAAAATGTGGTCTAATCTTTCCTGTAAATCCGGTATTTGTAATTCAAGTCCTTTTATGAGTCTTTTAGCTATTTCCCGAAGAAATACTCCGCTTTTACAAGCTGGGTCTAAAAATTTTGTATCCGGATTCTCAAATAACTCCTGAGGCAGTAAATCTAGCATTGCATTAGCTATATCCGGTGGTGTAAAGACTTCATCGCTGGAAAGATTTGCCAAGCAGGTTAACACGTCAGGATTATAAATATTACCAAATAAACTAACATCAGCCATTTTCAGAAATCCTTCTATAATCTATTGGAGAAAATTCCTTCATTGGCTTTGGGTAAGCCTTTTGAGTTCTTGGATCTATTATCCAATTTTCATAGTCGCATGACTTATCTGAAAATAGTTGTAATTGCTGTGAATTATCTTCTTTGTCTTTATTTTCTGCCAACAAAACATCTAATCTAAAATCTCTTCTTCGCATCAAACTCCCAGTAACAAAAGTCCAGTCAGAGAATATTATTGGTTGTTCTGTATCCTTTTGATTTTCATCAACACACCTCAAGCTTAAAGCATTACCCACTACTATATTTTTTTCTAATATGTATTCAGCACTTTTGATTGTTGCTTTATTAGTTTTTTTCCTACAAACGCTTTTGTATTTATCCATCCAAATCTCAAACAGCCTCTGCCGACAAATTTTCGCATTATCTTCAAGAATATCTATGCCATATAATGAACTTAAGGCTAATATGGCATTACATTCATAATCATATAGGCTTTTACTATATTTCTTTTTTACTACTTCTAGTTTTCTATTAAGAATCTCAGCTAAAAAAACACCTTCACCAACAGCAGGTTCAAGAAATCTAGAGTCAATATTTTTACATTCATCTGCCACTAGGTCGCACATGGCCTTTACTTCACGTTCTGCTGTAAAAACTTCCCCGTGATTAATAACCCGTTCCTTAGATTTGACCTGTTTACCAACAGATTCTTTCATGGTTTTCATAAACTCAATCCTTTATTTTTTGTTTGTATTAGCTGAGTCTTTTAACTCAAAAGAGTTAAAAGTTTACTTATCTTAACTCTTTTGAGTTAATTTTTGCAACAAAAAATTGCCTATGATGTACCGTACACTGGAGAAAAAAACATGGACATAGGTGAAGCCGTAAAACTCAGAATACAAGAGTTACTTGATGAGCGTAAAATTACGCTGAACCATTTAAGTTATTTGTGCGGCATCACTCAATCCACACTTAATAATATTATTAGCGGTAGAAACAAAGGGACAACCATTGCTACTATAAAAAAGATCTGCGATGGGCTTGATATAACGATTATCCAGTTTTTTGAATCTAAACTTTTTGAAAAATTAGATCAGGAAGTCAAATAGCCTACAAATTTGTTAATTGATAAATAAATTTTTACAGAAATTCTCTTTAAAAGCTTCAAGCTTGTGCAATTCCAGCGATTCTGTTCATAATGATTCCAGGAATTGTTTTAAGCGGTAACGGTCTTCGTTTTCTTTATCACCTTTGAAGTATATTTCTATAAAGGTAATTTTCATTGTTTCTGGCTCAAAAAAAAAAAAAAAAAAAAATAACTCTG
>JAZUDR010000207.1:0-2931 GCA_045639725.1 Candidatus Avigastranaerophilus sp.
GCCTTACAAACAGCCATATCCTTAATTATACAAAAATCAAAAAACGTTACGCTAGCCGCTAGCTTAACGCAGCGGCATAGCGGCTGTAGCTCAAAAACTGAATGTCATTTAGAACTAGGGACTAGAGCAATGCGGAACCCCAAGATTTCGCTCTCGATGCCAGGAGTGTCGTAGTAACGGCTAGCCGAACGACAGCCATACGGATTGCCGGGCCAACAGCCACCACGGCTCACGCGGTCAGAGCCATTAACAGGGCCTTCTGGGTCAGTGCTAATACCAGATGGATATTCACCATACCCGTCGCTGCACCATTCCCACACATTGCCGTGCATGTCATAGATTCCCCAGGCATTTGGCTTTTTCAAACCAACAGGGTGAGTTTTTTCATCTGAATTACTTTTATACCAGGATATTTTAGCCGGTTACTGCTTCTAAAAGCTTTTGTGGTTGAGGGAAGGGGCTAGCGTAGCTTTAACTATATTCGTGGCTCCCAGAGCCGTTTCAGCTTTTTGCCACTTCCAAAATCCAGAATTTCCGTCCCCAGAACAAGGCGCCCCTCCACAGGACACTTCCTAACCAGCTTTCTGCCCTTATTGATTTTCTGCCAATTCCAACTCAAAGAACATCACAAAACTAAGCTTTCTAATAAAAACCACGTAAAAACAATTATTTTATGTGATATATGTATATAAATGTGTGTAGTAATATTTATGCTTGTGTTTGTAAATATACATATACGTAGACGTATAAATAAATGTATGAATATGTGTATGTTTTGTGCTTTATGGTGACATTTATAGTGACATTTTATAAAATTTCATGCGGTTATAAACAGCTTCTATAAAGCATTGTAAAATTTTATAGTGACATTTATAGTGACATGGTGGTATCTTGCTCGTGGAGGCTAAATATGAACTTAGGTAAAGAAACAGAAACTCTAGAATTTAAGAAAACTACTGCAGAACTAAGAAATGCTATGGAGTCCATATCTGCAATTCTTAACAAACACGGTGTTGGCACTCTGTATTTTGGAGTTAAACCAAACGGCACTGTTTGCGGTCAGGAAGTTTCAGAATCTTCTTTGAGGGATGTTTCCAGATTGATTTACGAAAGTATAAAACCTCAAATCTACCCCGTTATAGAAGAAGTTACCATTGACAACAAACATCTGATAAAAGTTGAATTTAGTGGTGGTGATACACCTTATTCTGCTTTTGGTCGTTACTTCCTTAGAACTGCTGATGAAGATCGTGAAGTTACTCCAGATGAATTGAAATCTTTCTTTATTGCCAACGAATACAAAGAAAAATGGGAAAAGAATAGTTCTTCTGTTTCTGCTAAGGATTTTGATAAATCTGCTGTTAAAAGTTTTATAGACAATTCTATTTCAGCAGGTAGAATGCCTAAGGGCAAATATAAAAGCTCTGATATTTTGAACCGCTTTGGTCTTGCCAATAAAGAATATCTGACCAATGCCGGCGAAACATTGTTTGGTAATTCTCATCCCGTTACGCTAAAAGTCGCTATTTTGGCTACAAACGAAAAACTTACTTTTCTTGATATGAAGCTATATGAAGACAATGTATTCAATCTTTTAAACATAGCTAAAGATTACATTTTCAAAAATATTAGATGGAAAAGTGAAATTATTAGTATGCGAAGGGTTGAAATTCCAGAAATACCAGTAGCAGTTATAAGAGAAGTATTAGCTAATAGTTTTGCTCATGCCATATACAATTCCAATACCTATCATGAAATATGTATTTATCCTGGTAAAATAACAATATATAGTCCAGGCGCCTATGCTAGCTGTTACAAACCTGAAGAATATGCGAAAAAATCTTTACAGTCTGTTATAAGAAATGCCACAATCGCAAAGATTTTATATCTTAATAAATCTATTGAACAGTTCGGTAGTGGCTTTAAACGTATAAATTATTTATGTAAAAATGCTGGCATAAAATATTCTTATGAGGCTTCAGAATTAGGTTTTACTTTTATTATACATAGAAAAAACATAAATAATACCAAGACTGTTTCAACTAAGACTAAGCTGTTAAGTCAAACAGAACAGTTGGTATTAGAATTGTTAAAACTTCACCCTGATTATACAAGAAATCAGTTATCTGAAGCAGTATCGAAAACAGTGAGAACGGTCCAGCGAACTCTTGATAGTCTCAGAGATAAAGGTTTCATAATAAGAGAAGGCAGCAATAAAGATGGTTTCTGGAAAATTATTAAAAAGTGACTTTAAAAATCATCGTTTCAATTCCTGCATTAAATGTTGTCAGACGCTCAGAAATTCAGTGAAGTCCATCACGAAACCGAAAAAGAACGAACCGAAACCATGCGCCGCATCCGCGAACAAATCGAAAAAGAAAAGCAGCAGTTCACAGAATTACACACCAAAGTAAAAGACCTGCTTCACATCGAAGGCTTCTTTGATAAACCTATAATAGGCTGATAAAGATTATAAAACTACATAATTTCATTCTTTGAAGCAGTTAGTGTTATTGCTTTATTGTTTTCTTTCTAACATAGGCGGGTTTGCCAAACCGTATTCGATACACTTTTTAGCATTCTCGTTCTTGTTATAATTTCCCAGTAGAATGATAAATACTGTTTTGAGTTGCTTGTTCTATCAATTTCTTATTCCAAACTCTTCTTGGCTTTCAATCTTTCTCTGTCTTTATCTTTCTTTTTTACCAGCAAAACCACTGTTTAAAGGGTTACCGTTATTACCCTGAATGTATTCAATGCAAAAGCACCATACAGGCTCAGGATTTGAAACCAATTGTTTATCAACACTTATTACGCGATGACCTCGGAGAAAAGAATTAAGCTCATCCTGAACAGCGTTTGTATCTTCACCGAACGCAGGAATAGAAAACATTTTGTATTGCACATTTAACCTCAGAATAAATCATTATG
>JAZUDR010000208.1:0-2284 GCA_045639725.1 Candidatus Avigastranaerophilus sp.
CCAAGATTCGAAGCTTTGCAGAAACACAAAAACCAACAAATAATTCTCAATTCTCCATTTTCAATTCTCCATTAGAGAATGAGCACAAAGTTGGTTAAAGCAGCAGCAACCCCGAACAAGAAAATTATGCATTATGAATTAAATATTGAAACAGGCTTCCCGTTCTCGGCCAAGGGCCAGCAGCCAGCAGCCAATAGCCACAAGCCTATTGCAACATACTTTATACTTACTTTGTATTAAACAACGTCCTGCTTCAAGCTTCCAGCGGTCTGCTAGTTCTCGGCCAGCAGCTAATAGCCACAAGCCTATTGCAACAAACCTTATACTTTATTGCAATAGAATAAAGACATTGTCTTTATTCTATTGCGTGATTAATAAAAAATTTATATAATATAGTAACAGGCAGGTAAAAAATGGAAACAACTCTCGTAAACATTCGAATGGAAAAAAATTTAAAGAATAACTTAGAACAATTATGCAAAGAACTTGGTATGAATATGACCACAGCATTTACCATATTTGCCAAAAAAATGTGTCGAGAAAATCGTATACCATTTGATGTATCAATTGATACGCCAAATAAAACAACCATCGAAGCTATTGAAAATGTTAGAAATAATACAAATCTAAGTAAATCTTTCTCGTCAGTAAAAGCTCTCATGGAGGATCTTAATGCTGACGATTAAATACGAATCGCAATTCAAAAAAGATTATAAAAAAATATTAAAAAGAGGTTACGATCTTAAAAGGTTTGAAAAAGTCATTTATCTATTAACAGAAGAAAAAAATTACCCACTGAATACAAAGACCATCAATTAACTGGAAATTACAAAGATTTTCGAGAGTGTCATATTCAGAATGATTGGCTTTTAGTATATAAAATAAATCAAGACGAATTAATTCTTTGTTTAACAAGAACAGGCACCCACAGTGATATATTTTATTAATAATCTTTGCCTTTACAAAATGATTATGTTTTTTCGTTTTTATAATTTCAACCCACAAAATTCCTTGAATTGCCTGGAACTGTTCAAATAGGAATAAATTATAATTATGAACAGCATTATTTTATTTCAGCAGTTACTGGTTTTGTTAGGAATGATGATTACTGGTTATATTGCCTTTAAAAGCAATATCATAGACGAACATTCTTATCAAAAACTATCCAGTCTTGTTGTAAAAATATTAAACCCTTTTCTCATGATTAGTGGTGTTGTTGGAAAAACAGCAACATTCTCCAATGATATAATCGCTCAAAATCTGATATTGGTAATCGCATTATATGTATTTTTATTCATCGCAGGCTTCATTTATATAAAACTGATGCGTATAACCAGTAACGAATCATACCTTTACAGAATGCTCATACTACTGCCCAATGTTGGTTTTATGGGAATTCCCATAATAAAAGAATCGCTAGGAAGCGAATATATTGTATTAGTTGCTTTTTATATTCTTTGTTTTAACATTATTGCCTATAGTTATGGAATAGACTTATCATGCAAATATGGCAACAAAGCCACAAAGCTAGACTGGAGAAACTATTTAAGTCCAGGCATGCTATGCGCTATTGCAGCAATAACAATATTTTTTCTGCAATTACAACTACCGCAACCAGTAGTTATATTCTTCAATTACATGGGCGAAGCCTGTATAGTAATGTCTATGATAGTAATCGGTGCATTCCTTGCCCGTATGGATCTAAGAAAAGCTTTACTCAGCAAAGACAGTCTGCTATTCATCTTAGCTTTTATGGTAATTGTTCCATTGTTAATGATACTACTTTCTAAGAATCTATCTTTTGATAGAAATGTGCTAACCGTCTTTCACCTTATGGCGTGTATGCCTATCGGAAGCGTTACCTGCATGCTAGCCCAGGAATACGGCGGAGACGGTTCCAAAGCTGCTCAACTTATCGCTGCAACCACAATATCTACAATAATAACAGCTCCATTAGTATTTTATTTAACAAGCTTTATATAAAAAACAGTAATTTTTTAATTTAAATCTGTATTTCTCATTCCCAAAAGTTCATATAACGGGAAAGTTCTATTAGTCCTACCCTTAATCCTTTCGGCCATTGGCTATTAGCCGAACCAAGAGGCTTGCTTTTTCTGCTGTGAGCCGATAGCTGCTGTTTCTGCCAAGATTCGAAGCTTTGCAGAAACACAAAAACCAACAAATAATTCTCAATTCTCCATTTTCAATTCTCCATTAGAGAATGAGCACAAAGTTGGTTAAAGCAGCAGCAACCCCGAACAAGAAAATTATGCATTATGAATTA
>JAZUDR010000209.1:0-9587 GCA_045639725.1 Candidatus Avigastranaerophilus sp.
TAAAGAAAGGCAATCAGGAATTGCTGAATAAAATCAACGCAGCAATCGATAGCATGAATGCCTCCAACACCATCGAACTAATCGCAACCAGATACCTCTGATATCTACTTATTCCTAAGACCCCCTTTTTCAAAGGGGGTAGGGGGATTTTTGCATACTTTCGCTAAGCAGCACAAAGCTAAGCCCGAAGGCCACAACTCTCTCAGCTAGTCGCCAACAGCCTATTGAAACAAACCTTATACTTGCTTCGTATTTAATAATGCCCTGCTTCAAGCTTCAAGCTTCGAGCTTCGAGCAGCCTTCTTTCTCGGCCAACAGCCAACAGCCTATTGCAACATACTTTATACTTTCTTGGTATTATATACGTATTATGTGTATAATATTATAAAAATATAATAAGTATATGGAGTATAATTATATGAAATTAGTATATCCTGCCATATTTAAATCTAGAAAAAACGAAGGCTACGACGTTGCTTTCCCTGATTTGTCAGGATGTGTTGCCGAAGGAACAAGCCTGGCTGAAGCTATTTTTAATGCTACTGAAGCAGCCTGCGCCTGGGCATTGAAGGAACTTCAAAAAGGCAATATGGTTCCTAATGCGACAAGCCGGCAAAGCATCAAATACTCTAAGAAGGAATTTGTTAATCTGATTGTCTTAGATATAGATGCTTATGCCGAAAAACACGGAAATAAAGCAGTAAGAAAGAACCTCACCATTCCTGCATGGCTTAATACCTTTGCCGAAAAGAAGCACCTCAACTGTTCTTGGATTCTCCAGACTGAACTCGTCAAACTTTGGAAAATCGCCCAGTCCCAAAGCAACAAAACATAATGAATGAGCCTTCGGCTGTAGAACCTAAAACAATCAATTCCGCGATAGCGGTCTTCATTCACCGAAGGTGTCTTCATTCTCGCGCCAGCGAGTCTTCATTACTGCCGCAAAGCGGCAGTTCTTCATGCCCGCAGGGCCTAATATAATGAATCAGTAAACTTTTCTTAATAATGCTGGTATACTATATATAGTTGGCCGTAAACGAGGTAATAAGATGAATAAGATTAGTGGCGTTCTGTTTTCTATGATGCTGGTTACAATGGTTTGCTCTGCTGAAGCAAATCCATTTGCTGACACAACAATAAGTGTCTCTAAGTCTAAAACAGAGCCTGCATCCACCAAGACTGCTGCTGTTGAAACAAAAGCAGAATCCACAAAAGCCAAGAGTTTCGAATATACTGTTCAGACCGGTGATTACCTCTATAGCATAGCTAAAAAGTTTTATGGCGACGGCAGCAGATATAGCGATATTATCGAAGCCAATAAAGATAAATATCCTTCATTGCTGACTAATCCTGCTTTGATTTATACAGGCTGGACACTGACTATACCGAATGTTTCCGGCAATGCTGCAACTACAGTAGCTAAGACAAATACAACTTCAGCAACTACTTCCAAACCAGCAGCAACAGCTAAACCAACCACTAACGTTACAAACACTAATCCTGCACCGGTGGCAACGCCAACTCCTGGTTCTGTAACAATCAGCGCCAACAAGATTGACATGAATGTTCCAAAGCAGTGTCAATTCAAGTCGAACGTTCCTGGTCCCGGCTCAGCATGCGGTCCGACTTCTCTTTCCATGATTCTTCCCTACTACGGGAAAGGTAATACCGATACTTTGGTAACTAATCTTTACAATATCTGCGGAACCAGGTCTCCTGGCGGAACAGATCACGAAGGTCTTTTAAGAGGAGCTAAACAGTATGGTTTTGCAAATACTTACTGGAAATGGGGCTGTACTCAGGATTGGTGTCGTCAGCAACTCGCAGCTGGCAAACCATTGCTTTGCCATGTTAAAAACCATTATGTCTGTCTGAGAGGTATGGATTCAAACGGCAACGTAATCGTCAATGACCCGGCCCGCGAAGAAGTAACCCGCACCATGAGTTGGTCAGAATTTGTATCTTGGTGGCAGCAGTCTGGCTTAGGTTGCTCAGCAATGGTAGTTCAATAAAATTCTTGCAAAAGAAGAAATAAAAAAGATTTATCGAACGTCTGCTCATAGATAACGGTCATTTCTGATTAGTTTTTTTTCTGTTTTCTTTTTGATTGTGATATATTATCAAAAAAATTATGGTAGAAATCAGAATGACAGAAAAAGAGTTAAATAGAGAAAACAAAATCCTTCAGGCCATGGAAGGTAAGCTGTATGTATTTCCTGAATCTAGAAATTGTTTAATTGTAATTTCTCTTGTAATAGTTGTTTTCGCTTTATGTGTCTGGGGTGTAAAAGGAAAAGTTAATGAATATGTAAAAGGCGTTGGTGTTATAACAACAATGACAAATTATTTGCCTGTTACATGTCTTTGTGATGGGGTAGTTGAATATCTTGATGTGCATGAAGGCGATGAAGTCATTACTGGACAAACTATTGGAAAAGTTTTTTCTGTTGATATTTATCTTGAAATGATGAATATAAGAAAAGAATTAGATATACATAATAGAAGACTTGAACTTTACCGTACTTCTCTTGAAAATATAAAAAATAGGAAAAAAGAAGTTTCCGATGTCAGCGAACGCCATATTAAGGAAAATCTGGCTCGAATTAATAGCCAGATAAAATGGTTTAACGCTTATATAGAAAAATTGGAAACTGTTTCAAAACGTGGGGCTATTCCTTCTAATCTTGTTGCTGATACAAAATTTAAATTTGATTCGCTTTTAGAAAATAAATCATTGCAAGAATTTGCTTTGATAGAAAATAAACTTAAATTAGAAGAGCAATTGGCGAATTTGGAATTTGAATTAGACAAATATCAGGTAGAATTGGAAGAAATAAAAATAAGAGCAGAGGACGTTTATTCCAGGTATTTTGAATCCGGATATATTTTTGCTAGAGATACTGGTAAAATTGCTGAAATAACCGCACTAAAAGGCGACCAGGTAAAAAAAGGTGATACGGTATTGTATTTGGTTGCTAATAAAAGCGATGAGGCACTTTTGGA
The DNA here is from genome assembly GCA_045639725.1 of Candidatus Avigastranaerophilus sp. GTDB lineage: Bacteria > Muiribacteriota > Ozemobacteria > Ozemobacterales > Ozemobacteraceae > RUG334. The sequence continues at coordinate 3,004 of JAZUDR010000209.1, forward strand.
AGTAACAGCTTATTTTCCTTTTAAAGACGTAAGAAAAATTGAAAAAGGTATGAAAGTTAGAATTATACCTTCATATATAAAATTTGAACGTGACGGCGCCATTTTAGGAACAGTTGTCTCTATAGATAGAGATGTTGTATCTAGCAAAAAATTGCAGCGATTGTATAAAAGTGAGACCTTAGCAGAACAATTGTTCTCCCAGAACGATAATTTACCAGTAAAAGTAACTATTTTTCTTGAACAGAACAGTAAGTCGCCTAGTGGTTTTAATTGGACAACAGGTGTTGGGCCAGAAATTAAAATAAAGGATAATACTTTATTTTCTGCGCTAGTAACTGTTAATCAAGTTGCTCCATTTGAGCTTTTATTTGGTAAAATTCAAAAATCTGTATTTGGTAAAAATGAGCAAATGACTTTGGAGAAAGCGAATGAATAAGTCTTTGGTTTCATTTATTTGTATTCTTCTGTTTGGAATTTTTATTTATTTTTGCGGGAATGATGTTTACGACATTGTTATAAAGAATTTTTATTTAATGATGGATGTGGTTGATGAAGATTTGGTGGATAAAAAGCACAGAACAGAAGCTGTTAAGAATAATGAAGTTATTAAATTGGCTTTATTTGGCGATTTAAATAAATATAATATTTATGGAATAGATGTAAAGAAAGCTTATGAATTTGCAGCAGAGGAAATAAATGCTTCTGGGATATTAAAGAAGAAATTGCAGATAGTTTCCTTTGATAAAGAAAGCGATATTTATAGATATTATGAAGTCGCTAAGTCGATTACAGGAGATCCATCTATTTTTGGTGTAATTGGACCTTTTGAGACCAAGTATTTGGCTGGTTTTTCTGAAATTTTTGCTAATGCTGGGATGTTCGAAATTGTTCCGATATCAACTAGTGGTAGATTTCTTGAAAATAAACCGAAGTCTTTGTTTGTCACTTCATCTTCGTGTGATTCGGTAGCTGACGCTTGGATTGAATTCTTTTCTAGGAAGGATTTTGATAATCTTATTTTGTTAGATTTATATGAAAATTCTAATGGCAGATGTGGAGTCAGTAAAGAAATCATAAGAAAAATGTCAGAAACTGACTTAAACTTTGCTTATAGATACGAGCAGGATAAGGTTGCTATAGGATTGTTAAAAGATTATCTAATAGAGTCTAAGGATTATTTTAATTCAAATGGTATTTTTATTGTGTCAAATAAACATTTTGACCCGACTTATTCTTTTAAACTGTTAGATATGGTCTCAAATGTATTTGACGACGGTAATGTCTTTTATGACGATTTAATTTCATTAGATGAAATTAAGGATATTAAGTTTAATCATGACCGATTCTTTGTTTCTTGTTATTATGAAGATAATGAAGCTTTCAATGTGTTGATAAATAAACTAAGACAACAACCATGGTATAAAAATGATTTTATTACTCTTCGCATTTATGAGGATTTATGGCTTCTAGCGGATGCCATTAACAAATCTGGATGTTATGAATGCGATAAAATCTCCGAATATATGCTTAATAATACTTTGAATACTCCATTGGGAGATTTTACTTTTTCAGAAGATGGCTATGTTAAGAAGCATCCTATTTGCATTATGAGTATTTCTGATGTTGAAAAAATATGGAGCAGTAAGTAGGAAGGTCATTTATATTTATGAGACTTTTTAATCGATATTGTAAATGTCCTGTACGGTTTCAACGCAATAAAAACGAAAGCGCTTTGGTCGCTTTGCAAATGATTTTGGCTTACCATAATGCTTTTGTTCCCATAGAAACATTGAGAGATAATTGTTGTGTTGAAAGAGATGGAATAAATGATGAAGGTCTTATAAAGATTGGTGACTTTTATGGATTAACTGGTAATGCTTATTGTAATATAAGTTCTAATGATTTATTAAATTACCAGATTCCTTCAGTAATTAAGTTCAATAATGGTGATTATGTAACCTTTACGGGAATGAAAGGTAATAAATATTGTTTCAATCATCCTAAAAAAGGTGAGTTATTTTATGAAAAAAAAGAGTTTGTAGAAAACTTTTCTGGAAATCTTTATACATTTGTCCCAAATAAAGATTTTAAAACATTTGGGCATGATAGATCGGTTGCAAATGCTATTTTTCACTTCTCGATGCAGGATTTTGGCGGATTAGTAATTTTATTTCTGATTTGTTTGTTACTCGTTCCTCCAACAGTTATAACACCGAATTTAAATAAAATATTTCTTGATAATATTTTGAATGATGAAAAGGTATATTGGGCTATTCCAATGATATCTATTGTTGTTATTCTATTTTTTTCAACATTGGTAACGTCTTTCTTTCATAATTTTGAACTGACAAAAATGAATCTTAGATTGTCTTCGAAAAGTTCTATGGCATATATAATGAAGATGTTTCAACTACCTAGCGTCTTTTTTGCTTCCAGGTCTTTGGGTGATTTATCAGAAAGACTTTCTGAGAATAATCAGGTTGCAAAATTTATTACAGATACTCTTGTTCCTAGATTTATAGAAATAGTAATAATGTTTATTTTTGCTGGTTTACTGTTTTATTTTGATTCTTTTCTTGCAACAATTACTGTTCTTGCTGTCGTAGTCAACATTGCTCTGTCTATTGTGTATGATTACACATCAAAAAATCTTGCCGTAGGTGACCAGGCTTTCAAATCCTCTGCATCGTCTTCTACAATTGTTGGAATTTCTATGATAGAGTCTATGAAATCAACTTCAACCTGCGCTGACTTTGTAAGGCTATTTATAAGCAATCTTAACGAAATTTCAATGTCAAGGGATAATAATACAATATCGTCTTCTTACTATACTTGTATTCGAAGAGCAATTGTATTTTTTACCAAGAATTGTATCACTCTGTTTGCTGTATTAAAATTACTTAATGGTGATATTTCCGGTGGTGTATTCATTGTTTTTCAGGTTTTGTTGAATGGAATTTTCCAACCGGTAGAGGGTATTAATGACCTGATAATGAATTTGGCACAGACAGGAAACTCTATTGGTCGTATTGAAGAAATCTTAGATTATGAAGTTCCTGCGCAAAAGGAGAATTCGATTTGTCTAAGCGAACGATTAACTGGAAAAATAGAATTTAAGAACATAACTTTTGGATATAATAAACTTCAGGAACCTTTAATAAAGAATTTTAATTTAACAATAAATCCAGGTGAAAGAATAGCCATTATAGGTTCGTCTGGTTCTGGAAAATCAACTATTATTAAACTTCTATCTGGAATACTCAAACCATGGTCTGGTGAGGTATGCTTTGATGGCCGACCTATAACAGATTATTCAAATGAATATTTAAGGTATTCCTTTGCTTCTGTTGATCAGGATATTGTTTTATTTGAAAAAGGGACAATAATGGATAATATTGCCTTATATGATTCAGCATTGTCTTTGGAAGAAATAGAAAAAGCTGCAAAAGATGCTGCTATTCATAAAGTTATTGTTAACCGCCCAGGTGGATATCTGTCGGAAATGGGTTGTAACGATGGAGGATTTAGTGGCGGTGAAAAGCAAAGACTGGAAATAGCAAGAGCCTTAGCGGTAAATCCGTCTATTTTATTGCTTGATGAGGCTACAAGTGCCTTAGATACTTTAACAGAAACTGAAGTAGATAACAATATAAGAAAAAGAGGGATTACAACGGTAATTGTTGCCCATAGACTATCTACAATCAGAGATGCTGATAAAATTATTGTTTTGCATAAAGGAGAAATTAAAGAGGTTGGTAAGCACGAAGAATTATTAGCATTAAAAGGAATATATTATTCTTTGGTAAGCTCAGGCAAGGAAGGTGGCGAAGAAGATCATGATTGATAATAAAAATAAGGTTCTTAGCCAGATGAGCGAAATCCTTGAAAAGCACAAAGCCTCAGAGAACAAGAGAATAAAGTCTATTGAAAATTCTTTTGAGAAGATTTTCAGCAATTCAGAAAAATGTGATTTTGTGCCGTTACCTAATAATCCTTTGCAGGCTGTCGTTTCTTACATTGCTAAATGCTATAATTTACCTGATTTCAAAATTATTGATGATTCTAGTAAGTGCATTGTTGATAATGCCAGTAAAATTCAACATATTATCGAAATTCTTAAAATTTCATGTGGCCGTTCTGGAATATTGACTTGTTCTGTATCTCTTACTGATGATTGGTATAATGGTATTTTTGATCCATTGATTGTGATTGGAAAAGATGATTCTTCTGTTTTTGCAGTGATAAATCAAGGTGGTAAGTGTATTGCTATTAATGGTGCCACAGGCGATAGAATTATTGTAGACAAGGAAACATACAAGAATTTTTATGGTTTTGCCTGGTATTTTGCTCGTTCACTACCTAACAAAACTTTGACAATTTGGGAATTTTTGAAGTTTGTTTTTTATCCACAAAGATATACTATTATTAAATTTTTGACAGTGTCATTTTTGGTAAATACTTTTTTGAGCTTTATTATGCCATTAATAAATTATATTGTTTTTAGTGAGATAATACCAAATTCAAATAAAAGCTTAATCTTGTATCTGGTAATGGCTACACTGATTTTTTCTTTGGCGCAAAGTTGGCTGACGTATATTCAATATGTTATTTTCGGTGTTCTTGTGCATTGGGGTGAAAAAGAAGTGGCAATTTCCCTTTGGGACAGATTAACCAGATTACCTGTTTCTTTTTATAAAAACATTTCTGCGGGTGACTTAGCTAGTAAATTTTCGGCTACTGGTAATATGTTTTTTGCTGTTCAAAGGGTTGTGATACACTTAGGTGGACTATTTCTGTTTTTCGGAGCAGCTTATTTCGCTTTGATTCCTTCTTTATGGGTTCTGCTGCTTGTAGTCATTGTTGCACTCATTCAACTTTATTCTTATAAATATTCTAAGAAATATATGTCTATTGAAACTGCTGCTGCCAATAGAAATCAAGGTGTGTTTGTTCAATTTTTAAAGGGAATTACAAAATTACGCATTGCAGGAGCAGAATCAGCTGTTATAGATATTTGGTTAAATGGATTTGCGGAACAGAAATTAATATATAAAAAATCATCTATGATAAGTAAAATACCATTAGTTCTACAAAATACATTGCCGCAGATAATGTTTGTTGTTATGGCTTCTGCTATTTTAATGCAATTATCTAACACAGCTAAAATGCCAATATCTGATTTTGCTGCTTTTATATCTGCAATAACTATATTTTCAAAAAGTACGATAAGGGTAGGGATTAGTTTAATGGCTTGTTTTTCAGATTATGCTTCAATAAGACAATTCCTTCCAATATTGGAGTCTGTGCCTGAAAAATATGATTACTCTTCAACTGTAACCCAGAATCCAATGGGAAAGATTGAAGTCAATCACCTTAAATTCTCTTATGACAATAACAGAGAAATTCTTAGCGACGTTTCGTTTTGTGCAAATCCTGGGGAACTGATAGCAATAACCGGTTCCTCTGGTTCTGGAAAATCAACCTTGTTCAGACTTATGCTGGGATTAGAAACTCCAATAAGTGGTTCGATTCTATATGATGATGTTGATATGCTACATTTGAATCTTGAATATTTTCGTAGCAAAATAGGGGTTGTGTTGCAGAATGCTGCTTTAATGCCAGATACAATATTAAGAAACATCATTGGTTATTCTTTGGATTTGTCAGAAGAAGATGCTTGGAAAATGGCAGAACAGACTGGCTGTGATGAGGATATTCGAAGTTTCCCGAAACAGATGCATACAAAAATAACTACAGGAAGTGTAATTTCCGGAGGGCAGAGGCAGAGAATTGCCTTAGCCAGAGCATTGGTTAAAAAACCGAAAATTATTTTCCTTGATGAAGCTACTAGTGCTTTGGATAATAAAACTCAGGCTATTGTTACAGAATCTCTAAGACAGTCTGGAGCTACTAGAATCGTAATCGCTCATAGATTGAGCACTATTATTGATGCTGATAAAATCTTGTATTTAGACAATGGAAAAATAGTTGAGCAGGGCACTTATCAGGAATTGATGGACTTGAACGGGCACTTTGCTGCTATGGCACGTCGTCAGATTGCTTAAGCGATTGTCGGGAATGTATCGTATGTCTCTGCATTACGGAATATAGCATGAATGACGAACTAATTAAAGGCAAATTCCAGCCAAATGGGCAATAATGGCAAACCTACATTTTTTTTGTATGGGATGGAGATAATAAACTAGCCGGCATTCTGTTTCTAGCCGAGGATTCGGCCAGAAACGGAATCTGATCATGCAGCTGCTAATGTTTTCAGGCGTTGTATGTCGGTAAGTAATATTTCTCCTCTGTTGGCTTCAATGACATTTTCTTTGGCGAAGCGTGTTATCATTCTTGCAACGACTTCGCGGGCAGTATTGATTTCTATTGATAATTCTTCCTGGGTCATTCTTATGATCGGCTTCCCGGTTCTTTCGTATTCGCTGATGAAATAACTGGCTATGCGTTTGTCTACACCCCAGAAAAGAATCTGCTGCATTATCCACATAACCTGTGAAAAACGCTTAGCCATTAATTCAAAAAAGAAGCAACGAACGTGTATGTTACTTGATAATATTTTTGTA
>JAZUDR010000210.1:0-8533 GCA_045639725.1 Candidatus Avigastranaerophilus sp.
CTTGTTACACGGTTTTTAAGCTTATTGATGCCTGCCTGCTTCAGAACTACAGTGCCAGACTTAATGGCGACTTCTTCAAGTGCCTGGCTGGTTGCTCTTGCTACGATAGCTTTACGTATTTCTGAATTAACTATTGTAATCTCTTCAACGCAGCTTCTGCCTCTGTAGCCAATACCGGCACAAGCTCCACAGCCTTCACCCTTGTAGGTCTGGAAATCAATACCCAGCTTGGCTCTTAGTTCATCAGGAATTTCTTCTTCCTTAGTGCAATGTGGGCAGTTAACTCTGACCAGTCTCTGGGAAATCATTCCGAGAAGAACGTTGGCTGTAAGATAAGGTTCAACGCCCATTTCTGCAAGTCTGACAGGTACTTCAGAGGTATTACCGCAGTGAACTGTTGAGAAGACAAGGTGACCGGTCATAGCTGCGTTTGTTGCCAACATAGCTGTTTCTTCGTCACGGATTTCACCTACAAGAACAATGTCAGGGTCCATACGAAGAATTGAACGCAAGCCTGAAGCAAAGGTCAAATCAACCTTGGTGTTAACCTGAATCTGGTTAAGGGTTGGAAGTCGTATTTCAACAGGATCTTCCAAGGTGATAATTTTAACACTTTCTTTGTTAAGCTTCTGCAGAATTGAATACAGTGTTGTGGTCTTACCAGAACCAGTCTGACCGGCTACAAGTATTAGACCAAAATTATGAGAAATAAGTTCATTAACTTTTTCGAGACTTTGTGGAGTAAAGCCAAGCTTATCAAGTTCAGGTGCCTTGGCATTGCTATTCAAAAGTCTCATAACGATATTTTCACCGTCTATGCATGGGCAGACGGCTACACGAAGGTCTACGCTGCGGCCTTCTGATTCAAACATGATACGGCCGTCCTGAGGAATGCGGTGTTCGCTGACGTCAAGCTTTGCCATAACCTTAATGCGTGAAACAATAACAGGGTGAAGGCTGAGTTTGGGTCTGAACATAGTTTTCAGAATACCGTCTATTCTGTATCTTATGTGAAAATCACTTCCGTCACGTTCTATATGAATATCAGAGGCTCTTTCTTTTATAGCACCTAAAAGAACCTGATTAACGAACTTAACTACAGGGCCGCTTTCTAGCAGTGCGTCATCCGGCTCAACGGCATCAAGCATTGTCTCAACCTTGTAGTCTTCAATGAAACGCATACTGCTGAGACGGTCTTCATTACCGGAATAGTTACGCTGTATTGCGCTGTTTACCTGGTCATTAGTGGCAAGATTGAATATTACTCTGCGTTTGATGTGATTTTCTATGTTGCCGACAACTGCAGTATTCATTGGGTCAGAGGTGGCAAGGAGAATAGCATCGCCCTTCTGGCTTATTGGAATAATATTATATTGCTTGGCAATCTGAGGTGAAATCAAATGCAAAAGGGTAGGGTCTACAACCAGTTCTTCCGCTGGCATCATTGGAATACCGAACTGATCTGAAAGGGTAGAAAGCAATTCGGGTTCTGTGATATAGCCTAAGTCAATAAGAGCCTTACCTAGTCTGGTATTCTGTTCTTTACTGATTTTCAGGCCTTTTTCCAATTGACCTTCGGTTATGAGCCCCTGATCAATAAGAATGTCACCGATTTGTTTCATGTTTTCTTCCCTCAATAAAATATTGTTACTTATCGCATTTTTTTGCGCGGCTATTATACCACAAATTACAAAAAAATAAAGACTAACGGTTTCAAGCATAAAAAGAGCCTGGGCGAAACCCAAGCTCTTTTTTATATTAGCTTACTTAGAACTGTTTAGGTTCGTTCTGATTTCATTTAGTCTTTCCTGCAGGTAGGCTTCAACGTCTACTTCTACCTTAGTAGCTTTTGCAGGAACTTCCTTTGCTGTTTCTTCTGCAGGCTGTTTTTCATCTTCAACAGCAGGTTCAGCCACTACTGTCGGTTCAGAAGCTTCATTATATTTTTCATCTCTGAGAACCTTGTATTCTGCTACTACTTTTGCGTATTTTTCGCGGTCAGCATAGGTTCTTGCTGGTTCGGAAACAGGCATACCTTCTGTATTCTGACCATTGTCAATTTCTCTTGGCCATTCTACGTTTTTGCCGTAAATGTCTGGACCGTCTACTGTTGGCTGAGCTATTTCTTCAATAGCCTGAGAATATCTCAAAGGCTTGATTTCATTTACTTCATGAATTGCCTTGGAAGTTACTTCGTTTCTGTGGGTTGGGTCTACTACATGGGCAGTAAGAAGGATTATGAGATTGGTCTTTGAATTGTTTCTGCTTTTATTTCTGAAAGCTTTGCCAAGATATGGAATCTTGCTCAATATAGGAATTTCAGTGACTGTATTCTTGGCAGAGGTTTCAATAAGACCACCCATTACCATGGTTTCGCCGTTGTTGATTTTGATTGTTGATTCGGCTTTTCTTGTGGAAACCTGTGGAACGACATTGTTACCAAGAACAACATCCTTAACCCACTGAGAAACTTCGGGAACTACGTTTAACTGAATAGTATTGTCTTTTTCGTTAACAGTCGGAGTAACATCAAGCTTAATGCCAACTTCCTTGAAGGCTACACTGGAGGTTGAATTGCCGCCGTCAGTGATGGTGCTACCTGAAGTATAAGGTATTTCGTCGCCGACATGGATGCTTGAGGTCTTGCCTGTTACAGTGATTACGCGTGGCTTAGAAAGGACTTCACTCTTGCTGTCTGTTTCTACAGCCTTAATTAATGCCTGAACATTTGAGAAACTTAAAGTGCCGCCATTCTTGAACTGTTCAGAAATACTCTGGGCAACTGGCAATGCACCGGCTGGAGCAAAGTAACCGGTAGCACCTGCATCGTCGAGACCGTTCCACTTCATGCCAAGCTGTCTGTCAAGACCATCATCAACAGCGAGGATGGTTGCTTCGATGGCAACCTGTGGCAATGGCTTGTCTATAGCTTTAAAGTATGCGTCAATAACAGCAATCTTTTCCATTGTTGTATGAACAACAATGATTCTTCTGGCCTTGTCCATCATGAAATATTCTGTTTCAAGAGGATTACCGTCTTTATCGCGAAGATTGGCACCAGATGAATTATTGTTACTGTCTGTTTCACGCTCAATCATTGTTTCCAGTTCTTTTTCCAGTTCTTCGAAGTCAGCATGTTCCAGTTCATAGGTCTGAGTGACGTATCTAAGACCTTTAACAAGCTTTGATGTATCTGTTGCGGTTTGCTTAACTTCCATTTCGTCGATGTTTTTGCAGAGAAGTTCAGCAGCGGTAACTAGGCTTTCTGGACCCATGATAATAACAGCATTTGTTGGAACATCATATACAGAACTGATTTTTGGATTCAGTTCTTTTACAAGTTTCTGAATATCTGCAGCAGTTCTTTTACCTAATGGAATAATCTTTGTGATAATTGGTTCTGCTTTTGGTGCTGCAGGACCGCCATTTTCTCCATTGTCGCGGTCAGAGAAGCGTGACCAGGATTCTCTTGGCTTGAAAACATGGAGGCGATTACCTTCAAGCATGTAGTCGCTTGCTGTATCGCCAAGAACGCGTTCCATTGCTTCGTCGAAGGAGGCATTGGCCAGGTCGATGCTGACAGTGTTTGTCAAAGGCATGTGGAACATCGGAGTATAGCCAAAGTGTTCACAAATAAGGTTTACTGCTGCTTCTGCACTGATTTCATTAATAGAGACTGTAAGATTAGCAGGTCTCATGCCAGTCAGTGAAGCATTATTAACTGACTGTGAGTAGGCAGGAATGCCAAGTGCTACTGAAAGCATGGCTACAGCTAATCCTCTGTTGTATTTATTAAGCATTTATATACTCCTTCTGTTCGTTACTTAACTTCAAATCTTTGTTCAATGCTGCCGTATTTTACTACGCAGCCGAATTGGTCTACTTCTTTGAGAGTGATGCCGTCATGGACATCACCGGCGGCGAATTTCAACAGGCGTGAGGAATTTTCCTTGCTGCCATCGGTAAAGATGGCTAGCCATCTTCCAAAAGCATCTTTCATGATACCTTTCAGCTTCATTGATTCAAAGAACAGTGGTCTGAAGGGTTCTTCTGTTTCGGGAAGATTAATAAGAAGTTCTTCACGCTTAATTTCTTTTCTTATAAGTGGCTGTGGCAAAGGGATGTTTTCAGTATACTGAGGTTGAGCTGTGTATTTTATTTCATCAGCTTTGTTTACCTGCATCAAGAAATAACAAACCATGAAAATTGAGCCAAAAACAGCTGCTTTCATCCAGAGCTTCATTTTTTACCTCCAACTTCCATTGGTTTTTCCTGAAAAACTACTTCAACTCTGCCAGACAAAGTTACTAATTTTCCATTGGTATCCATTTTGAAATTATTGAGTCTCATGAATTGGGATTCAACCTTTTCGTTTGTGTTTGGATCAATCTGGGTACTTACTTCCATTGAGGCTAATACCTTAACTGCATCAGCAGCGGTTCCAACATACTTGAACCTGAATTCCCAGAAAACAAGTGGTCCGCTTACTGTAAACTTGCCTTCAGGAACAACTTCCCATTCGCCTGGTATTGCTTCTCTTAGTCTATCAAATGGTCCCATAAGATTAGCTCTTGCATTGGCAAAGGCTGGAAGCATAAAGTTCAATCTTCTTGTTTCTTTTTCAAGATTAGTTTTCTGGGTTTCAAGAAGTTCCCGATAGGCTATCATTTTACTTCCTTCAAAACGTGATAGTGAACCTTGAAGGTTGGCTATTTCCTGTTTCTGATTAAAGGCAGTTTTTAATGTGGGATTATAGAAATATGTGTAAGGCATAACAACTATGGCAAGGGCAATGATTGCTAATAAGAAATTCTTCATAATTATTATTTCCTCACTTTCTACCCTTACCGTCGCCAATAAGGGCGGTAATTGTGAATTTGATGCGGCGGCTTTCCAAATCGCTGATTACGATTTCCTGTTTGGTAAACTCATCGCATTCCTTGATTCTGTCTAAATATTGAAGGGCACTTTCCGGGTCTACTGTATAGCCAACAAGCTTTAGTTTTGCTTCCTTGTAGTTTACTTCAAGAGTTTCAAGTCTTGTAGATTCCGGAAGGTTTTCTGTGACGTGTCTGGCGATACGTGATGAAATACCGCGCTTTTCAATATCAGAGTTAATCTGGCTTGCCAGAGCTACCAGCTTAGTCTGTCTTTCTGCTTCTGTTTTGAAATCCTTAAGAAGCTGTTCGATAGGTGCGTGCTTCTTTTTCAATTCTTCAAGTTCATTGTTGAGAACAGCTTTTTTACCCTGAATGATAGGATATGGTATGCAGCTCATTGCTACAGCAACGATTACTGTTGTGACCGGATTAAATATCAGGTTGCCGATATTAATCTTTACTGGCGGAATCAGGTTTGGAACTAATGCATCACTTGCGCCACAGAGCCATGCTGCCGGGTAGTCTTCGTATTTTTCACCGTTTTCATTGGATTCCATGCCAGTGATAATCTGAACAGGAATATCGAAACGGTCGCCAATCATCTGGGTGAGTGTTGGTTCATCAATTACATTGTAAGAGAGATAAACCTTAGAGTCTGTGGTTAAGAGCTTTTTGGTTCTTAATTCTGCAAAGATACCACCAAGATGAGTGATGAGGTCTAAGCGGTTTTCCTTGATTGTATCAAGAATAGCTGGCATTGGGTTCGGGTGGTGACCGCTTATCATGGCACGGGCTTCTTCTCTTACCAGTGGGTAACCAGCAAAAAGAACACTTTCGAGTTCTCTTAAGCTACCAGTAAGAAGTGTTCTTACAGATATAATCTGAGCGCCTCTGAAAATGATGATATAAACCTTTGAGAAACCAATCTGGATACAGATATTTACGTTATTGCCGAGATTGCCGAACTGTCTTCTTAAAGCTCCGAATAAAGAGTCCGGAAGAGTGGTAATCTTACCAAGTTTTGCACTGGAAGCAGCGCAAAGGCTTTTTATATTGTCAATTACAGACTTAGTTGCATAAGAAACAGTAACGTCTCTTTTCTGAGTTACCTGGTTAACGAGACCCTTAGTCAGCTTAAAGCAAAGATCTTCTGTTATGTCGAAGAGGTCTCTGCGGTTAATCTGAAGGTTGGCTTCGATATCTTTGTCTGTAGAGTTGGATGGAAATTCAAGAACGACTGTTCCACCGTTTGCTGGGCAAACGAAATTTAAGGTCGCTTTTGGAGCGAAAAATTCTGGAATAGCCTTTTTTAAGGAAGTCCAAATGTCGCCTGTTTCTGGTATAACTATTTGACTAGACCAATTCTTTCCGTCATTACACCTCAGAAGTCTAGCATAGTCGGTTTCCAGTTCGACAAAGCCTTCCATATCTTTAGCTTGCCACATATTTTTTTCAATCCTTACATAGTTTTAGACAGAGATAAAATAACCAAAAACATACAAATAGCAAGTTAAATTTTATAAAATTTAAAAAAAAATTAACGCTGCCCGAAAATTCGAGCAGCGGGGTTGGGCTAGGGATTAGAGGTTGGGAAAAATCAGGCTACTTCTTTTTTGTGCCTGCGGAGCCAGTATTTTAGAATTACATAAATGGCACGGCATCCGTCTCTCCAGCCGATTTTCTTGCCTTCGGCATAGGTTCTTCCGTAGTATGAAATTCCTACTTCATAAATACTGCAGCCACGTTTGGCAAGCTTGGCTGTGATTTCCGGTTCGAAGCCGAATCTGTTTTCTTCTATGTCTATAGACTGGATAATTTCGCGCTTGAAAAGCTTGTAGCAGGTTTCCATGTCTGTCAGGTTCAAATCTGTGCACATATTAGAAAGAAGGGTCAAAAATCTGTTACCCATGCTGTGCCAGAAATAGAGAACGCGGTGGGCGTTGCCGCCAGCGAAGCGTGAACCGTATACGACATCTGCTTTACCGGCAAGAACAGGAGCGAGAAGCAGTGGATATTCATTAGGATCATATTCCATGTCTGCGTCCTGGATGATTACATAGTCGCCGGTAACTTCCTTGAAGCCTGTGCGCAAAGCAGCGCCTTTGCCCTGATTGTGGTCGTGGTAAATGACCTTGTCGACAAGCTTATATAATTCGTTTTGGAGAAGTTCGCGGGTTCCGTCTGTTGAATAGTCGTCTACAAGAACGATTTCCTTGTCTTCAACAGGTGCTTCTTTTACGCGCATAATAATATCTTTAAGTGTGTTTTTTTCGTTATATACAGGAATAACTATTGATAGTTTCATATATTAGCTCCGTGAAAGTTTGGGTTATTATACTTTAAGAGAACTGTTTTTTTCAACAATAAAGGCTTGGTGAAGAAATCCCCCCTGCCCCCCTTTAAGGAAATCGGAAGTCGGAAGCTATAAGCTTGAAGCAGGGCAAGCTAGTCTTAGTTAGTCTGTAGTTTACCTGCGTTTGTTGGCTGTATACGAAAGTGCTCAGGAGAAATCCCCCCTACCCCCCTTTACGAAAGGGGGTTTTAGCAGACCTTAACGATATATCGCTTCGCGATTCGATATGTTGCTGACGCGACAAGTTTAGGGCTCGTAGCGGTTGGTGTCGACTATGGCAGCGGCTAACTGGTCGCCTTGCGTCAGCAAAGCGCCGAAGAAATCCTCGATTTCGTCGGGGTAGGGGTCATCATTTGGCTCATCCGGTGTTGCAATTGCTGTGACAGCGGCTATTTCAGCTACTTTTTCTGGTTCCTGCTCTGGTTTTGAAGCAACAGCTTCTTTTGTTGCCGGAACCATGGCGAGCATTTCCTGTTCGTCACTGTCTGCTTCTTCTACAGAAGCCACATCTTCTGTTTCTTCATTTTCATCAGCCACAGCCATAACAGCGACTTCTTCACTTGCTTCTTTTTCATCAGCCTTGGCTATTACAGCAACTTCTTCAGTTTCTTCTTCTACTGTAGCGACTTGCGGTTGATTTGCTATGGTTTCTCTGCTGAAGGCTATAATCTGGCGGTCAACATTATTGCCCTGTATGTAGTTATACAACCAGCCTCTGATGTCTACAGAAACGTGCTGGTCTGGACCCATGGTGATAGGTGTATGACAGCCATAAACTCTTTCCAGGGAATTACGCAGGCGTTTTTCTTGCATATAGAAATTCTTCTTGGTTTCGCCATCTGAGGCTGAAGCCAGTTCAGAGCCTCTCGCACCCCATCTGTATTCGATAGAATGATATGGATCGAATGACAAATCAAACAGACGATAGTTTACGTCTGCAAAATTCAATGTAACATTTTTGCCAGCGGAATTCTTGTAGGTAATGCAGAATTTTGGCGCTAATTCATCATATTTCAGTAGAAAATTGTAGGCCAAAGCTCTTGCCATCTGGCGGTCCTGCTGCTCATAGGCTAAGACCATCTGACGCGTGGTGTCATAAAATTCTCTGAAAGCTACCTTAAGACGTGCGTCGCGTGAAGGTGTGGAAAGCTCTTCCCAGATGCCATCAGTGCCATAAATGTTATAAGGCAGTTTACCTGGATGCGGTTTGAGATGGCAGCCCTTCTGAATTGCAACATCAACAGCCATTGCACGGTATCTGATGTCTTCGTAAATATCCTGCATCATGTAGCAGAATTCT
>JAZUDR010000211.1:0-7193 GCA_045639725.1 Candidatus Avigastranaerophilus sp.
CCCCCCTTTACGGAGGCTGTCTGAATACTCAGACAGCGGGGTTCGGGATTGGGGGTTGGGGGCTGGGTAATCCGTGCTATTTCTAGCTTTTTACCAATCACCGTTAGTTTGTATTTTGGC
Source organism: Candidatus Avigastranaerophilus sp. (assembly GCA_045639725.1). Classification (GTDB taxonomy): domain Bacteria; phylum Muiribacteriota; class Ozemobacteria; order Ozemobacterales; family Ozemobacteraceae; genus RUG334. The sequence goes on from JAZUDR010000211.1 coordinate 121, forward strand.
AATTTGATAGTTTTTAGACAGCCTCTACGAAAGGGGGTTGAAGAGACAATAAACTAAGCCTCGCGGTGCGAGGCTTTTTTCTTATTCCATATAAAACTCTTTAAGCTTCTTGGAGCGGCTTGGGTGTCTCAGTTTTCTGAGAGCCTTGGCTTCGATCTGACGAATTCTTTCACGAGTAACGCCAAACTTCTGGCCAACTTCTTCAAGAGTTCTCTGCCAACCATCTTCAAGACCGAATCTATATTTAATAACTCTGGATTCGCGTTCTGTAAGAGTAGCAAGAACCTTGTTAATCTGTTCCTTAAGAATAAGGTTGAATGCTGTTTCTGCTGGTGGCAAAGCTGATTTATCTTCAACGAAATCGCCAAGATGAGAATCTTCTTCACCGTTAATCGGAGTTTCAAGAGAAATTGGGTCCATAGCTGTCTTCATGATATTCTTGACCTTTTCTATTGGAAGACCAACTTCAAGGGCCAATTCTTCAACAGCCGGATCTCTACCGAGTTTCTGAACCAGTTTGCGAGATGCTTTGCGCAGCTTGTTAATGGTTTCAACCATATGAACAGGAATACGGATAGTTCTTGCCTGGTCAGCAATAGCTCTTGTAATAGCCTGACGTATCCACCATATAGCATAGGTTGAGAACTTATAGCCTTTTCTGTATTTGAACTTTTCGACGGCTCTGATTAAGCCCTGATTACCTTCCTGAATAAGGTCGAGGAAGAGCAAACCACGCTTTGTATATTTCTTAGCGACAGAAACAACAAGTCTGAGGTTAGCTTCAATAAGCTTGCGCTGAGCTTCCTGGTCGCCGTGTTCAATACGTTTAGCCAGAGTAACTTCTTCCTGCATAGTAAGAAGACGAATTTTACCGATTTCTCTGAGATATACACGAACCGAGTCGTCTACATCTTCAAAATCAGCCTGTGACTTATCGTCATCTTCCTTTTTATCTTCTGCTACAGGAAGCTTTTTATCAAGTCCGATTTCATCTTCATCAACAAGTTCGACGTTTTTATCCATCAATTCGTTGATGATTTCTTCAAACATTTCAGTGGTAAGACCATCTGGTAGAGCCTTATTGATGTCTGAATAAGACAAATGCCCCTGGTCTGTACCCTTTTTTATGAGTTCAGCCCGAATCTCTTCGAGACTTCGAGAGTCTTTTTTATTTGCAACTTTTTTGGCTGCTGCCTGTTCTGTTGTCATAGTGCTCCCTCATTAATGTGAATTAACCAGCATGTCGAATTGTCTTTTAGTCTCTAACTGTTCCATGCTAGCTTGCAGAATTGCAGTGTCATCGCCACTGCTTTCTGCTTCACGTATTCGATTCTGCAACAACTTCAATTTCATTTCCAGTCTACTTCGAACCAATCCTTGTATACATTCCTTGAAAGGCACCTCAGGTCTATCTTCGAGGGTTGTAATCAACTCACTCAAACGAGAGACCAGATCGTCATCGTCAAGCATTGCTAATATTTCGGCAGGCTTCAGAGTATAACCGGCTGTGTCCTGATGAAGACAAATTGCTTCATAAATAGCACGCAACCTGTTATCGCTGAAATCTTCCGTAGTCAGCATTGCCTTAACCATCTCCAATTCTGCCGGCTGTTCAAGCAGGTATTTAAGAACCCATTCCTGCCTCTGAACATCAGCATTAAGAGCTGGTGATACGATCTTTGCTTTATTAGCAAATTCCCTACTCTGGGAAGACTTACTCTCGAATTCCTTTTCAAGGATGTTTGGTTCGATATCGAGTCGCTGAGAAAGCATGCGAACAATGTCGCGTTTAGCTATTGGACTCATTTCGAGAACCAATTCTTTAAACTCCTGAATTATCTTTTCTTTCACAGGAATTTCGAGAGGATATTTCATTCCCTTAGTTCGTTTATTCACTAAGAAAGTATATATATCTTCTGCTTTTTCAAGCAGTTTTTTAAAACTTTCGACGCCCTCGCCTTTTATGTATTCATCCGGGTCTTTATATTCTGGCTTGTCCCAGACGACAACGCGAGCGTTTACAGGAGAACCCTTCTGACGGGCAATAGCCCTCATAGTAGCTTCCTGCCCAGCACCATCAGCATCATAACAGAAATACAGCTTACCATCATTTTTTTCATCATTCTTAACGTTTCTGGCAAGCAGGTCAATCTGTTCTGTGGTCAATGCAGTTCCAAGAGAAGCAACAGCATTTGTAATACCACTCTGCCAAAGGCTGATTACATCCATATAGCCTTCAACTATAATAGCAGCATTCTGACGTCTTATAGTTGGCAATGCTTCTCTGAAGTTAAAAAGCATATTACGCTTCAGGAAAGTATCGCTTTCTGAGCTATTCAAATATTTTGGTTCCTGGTCTTTCGAGAAAACCCGGCCGCCAAAGCCGGATACACGTCCGTGTATATCGAAAATAGGAATCATTAGTCTGTTACGGAAGGTATCATAGTAACCAGTGTTTTCTTTGCGCGGCTTAACAAGGTCAACCTTGGCCATAGCCTCAAGAATCTGCTGGTTTTTACCTATACGGCTTGTTAAATAATCCCAAGAATCTGGAGCGAAACCAATTCTGAATTTTTTAACAGTTTCTTCAGAAATATGACGTTGTTCAAGATAGTCTCTAGCAATCTGTCCTTCAGGGGTATTTAAGGCTTCTTCAAAAAGCTTGGAGGCTTGATCTAGAACTCTATATAATTCGCTTCGCTTATCAGCTTCGGGGTCATAATCTTTAGGAATTTCGATACCATGTTTTGCGGCCAAAAAACGTACGGCTTCTGGGAAAGTGAGATGTTCAATATTCATCAAAAAAGAGAAAACATCTCCGCCCTTACCACAACCAAAGCAGTGATAAATCTGTTTTTCGGGGCTTACTGTAAAGCTAGGGGTCTTTTCTTTGTGGAATGGACAAAGTCCTTTATATGTATTCCTTGAAGAAATAAGGTGTACATATTCGCCAACAACAGAAATAATGTCTGCCTTTTCACGGATCAGACTTATTGTTTCACTAGATATGAAGCCCAATGTATACCCCTTAATTTTACAGAACACGTACATTTTCCGTATTGGAAAATTATAGTATAAAGAAATAAAATCAAAGTGTCAAGGGGCTGAGAAATTAAGATTTCTTAACATTAAAAAAATTGAGAACTCGCTAATAGACTAATGTTGAGAAATTTTCTATAACGTGGTAATCTATACGCAAAATCTCAGAAAAAGTGTACACAAAAAATGAAAAATATAGGATTAACATTTACTATTAGTGCGATACTCGTTTTCACATTAGTAGTCATCTGTATAGAAAGCATGGCCTCTGCCTACCAGAGCAACCAGTTCAGCAATATAATCAACTCAGCCTCTAAACAGCTAACCAAACTGAAAAGAGATTCCAACGAAGTATTCGCAATTCAAAAAGAATTGAACAAATTCTATGGGTTGCTGTCAGAAGATAATTGTACCCCCGCTATATTAGTGAAGCGCTGTACAGAATTTGAAAATTCGGGATACAATTTTGTAAATCTGAGATTTTTTGACAAGCAGCAGAGCAGGCTTTCAATTAAAAGTTCCAGACTGGACGACGGTTTAAATGGAGCTATGCAAAGATTGTACACCGCCTTAGCAACTAGCAAGCTAAAAGGTGATGACACAATGTTAAAGCAGTATCGTTCCCTGTTTGAAACCTTGCTTGGAGCTGTAGACCTGCATCAATTAGTAAAGCAGACTTCTACTGTCATACCGGTAACTCTGAGTGGCAAACCTGGGTATTTCTATTGGAACGTATATGAAAACGCTGCCGTCGAAAATGACATAGGCGGCATGATAGCCTGGGTAAGAAAGTCTGATATACCAGCAAGATTTTTCTGCCAGAAACTGGTAGACATATATAATCAACATTCCTTTGAAATAGGAGAAAACCAGGTATTTGGTTTTATAGACACAAATGTAAACGGTCTTTTGTATCCAGAAAACATAGTAGATACAATTCCTGGTTTTTACTACGCAGAACTTATCCTGAAACTTCAGGAACTGAAAGCATGTCTGCGAAGTCATGACGCCATAGCTAACCGAATATTTAACTATATTGAACTAGGCAACGGTCGTTATTTCTTCTGCCTATCACAAGCAGCCGATTATACGATATTAAGATTCCTCACTTCTTCATTTGAAGGTTTCCTATTTATATCTATCCTAGGTTTCTCTATCTATGCAATTATGCTATTCATTGGAATTAACCACAAGCTTGAAGGCAATGCAGTATTATATACAAGACGATTCTTTACAACAGAAATATGTACATCAGTATTCCTGATTATCTTTCTTATAGTTGCAAACGTTTTTGTTGGAAGACTCTCTAGGAAAAACCACAAAGAACTCGTATACACCAATCTTACATCTGTCATAGACTGGCTTGACGATGGTTTTATTCTTGCCAAGAAAGAATTATCTGAAAAATGGATGAATGTAGCTAAGGATCAGTCTGTTGTATACCTGCAGCACAATGCGATTGACAACATAGCCAACACAATGGCTCAGGAACGCCAACTTACAAAAATGTTCATCGCAGACAAGGAAGGCAACCTTCTGTATTCCTACCCAAGAACCCAGAATGATTATGTTTTCACCCGCCTAATTCCAGTCATTGCAAAGAAAATTGCCCAGGAAAGATTCGGTTCAGAAGAAAACTGGCGTAACCGTATCGATAGTATGATGCTCAATTCCTTCACCCAAAGCTTTGCCGACCTGTTAGGGGAAGGGGCAACCGATATCCTGAAGGCCTTCGAAACCTTTGATACTGCAACAGAGTTAGACTTTGGCAATAAAAAGCATATAGTTTTCTCCACAACAGTAAATGAAAAATCAGAAGATCCAAAACTGCTAATAGTATGGCTAGACGCAGAGCCATACTGTCATGATTATATAGTCAACAAAATAAAAGACGCCGAAACCCTTCCGGCAAATCTGAGACACACAATTCTAGCAATGGTTCCTGTGCATCTGGACTCTTTGCCATATCCAAAGGAAATTACCAAATACTCATTCACAAGGGACATTACCGAACGTGTTACTTTCACAAAAAGAACAGTTGAATTTGAGACGAACCTGGCAGGGAATACTTTCTATGGTGTTGGAACTCTGCTTAACTCTGCTCCGAACTATGTAGTATTCGCTCTACAAAGCCCGTAATCGACGAATTGCATATATACTTGCAATTCTATATAAATTTGGTATATCTTTAGTTATATGAAAAAGTATTCTTTAACCGCATTATTGTTCTCTGTATTGCTGGGTAGCATAGGCTACTGCTCAGCAATAAATCCTGCTGCCAACGAGTTTTATAACAAAGCAGAAACTGCGTTTAAAGGCAAAGACCTTGCTACAGCAGAAAGCAATCTTATGGAAGCCTTAAAACTTGAGCCCGACAATGCAATATATCGCTATATTCTTGCACAGGTTCAGTTTATGCAGAACAACTTCCTAGAATCAAAGAACAATATGGAAATAGTTTCCCATTCAAGACCTTCACAGGAAAAGGGTGAAGAATACAATGAAAAGCTGAAGAACTACAAAAAGAAGATTAAGAATCTACAGGAAAAGTTCAATGCAGCTGGTTCTTCACGTTTCGAAAGCTATCAGAAGAACATTAACAGTCCGCAGAAGCTTAAACTGGCAGTTACAGCCTATCAGGCCTTCCGACTGAATCCTCCGTTGCGTTACCAGAATTTCAAGGTATTGGAAGAAATCACTGGAATATACGAAGAAAACCTACAGAAATCCTTTGATGGCTCAGAATGGCAGAAGGAACCGATGCTTCAGCTCGCATTCCTGTATGAAATAGCCAACAAGAAGGATAAAGCAGCAGAAGTTTACATGAGAGCCTTAGACTATGTTGGCGATCCAAATGAAGAATTTGTAATCACACATAAGTTCGACTATCTCAACCGTTCAAACAAAGAAAAGCTGCTTGACACAATCGAAGCAGGCGATTTCACTCGTAAGGATATTGAAGAACTCATTGGTTCTGAAGCAGGTGAAATCAGTGAAGACGATAAGCAGAAGTATGAAGGCATGATTGACGATGCCCAGGAAAGACTTCAGAATGCATCCACTCAGGAAGAACGCGAACAGGTTCTTGAAGAAATTAAGAATTCTTTGCTTGAAAAGCAGAAGAAGGGTGAATTGCCTGGTCAGGACAAGCTTAAAGAAAAGCTTGAAAAGGAAGGCAAGACCATGGAAGAATATCTTAAGGAAAAGGGTCTCTGATTCTTTCGAAGCTTATGGCTGAGCAGCATTGTATTTTTATTTTTCACGGTTCTGCCTCAAAACCAGCCAAGGAAACTGCCTTAAAGTTAGCCAGCAATCTTAAATGCGAACTTCATTGCAGCTTTTCCATCTGCTATTTAAAGGAAGGAGCCCCTTCTCTTTCTTCTGCTCTGAACAGTGCCTATTCTGATGGTTTCCGAGAAATAAAGTGCATGCCGCTACTGCTATTACCTGGTTCCCACACTCTCAAAGAGGTTCCTGAAATAATAAGTGAATTCAAGAACCAGCATCCTGACTGCGAAATAACTCAACTGCCATGCCTAGCAGAAAGCAGCCATTTTGTAGAATTCGTAATAAAAACATTGGATACTAGCAATGCCTAACGCAACTATCAACCCCAAGCAACTAAAATCCAAGTATGTAATAACCTTGTTTTTATGCTTCATACTTTTTGCAGGATGCATTGTAGCCTTTATTCATGGTTACGGTCTGGCCAAGAAACCGATATTAGCAGTATTGCTGTTTCACGAAGTAGTTCCAAATCCTGAAAAGCCATGGGAAACAACAGAGGAACACCTTGAACAGATTATAGACAAGCTTATTTTTAATAAATACAACTTCATAGACCCGGAACATTTTGAGGATATGCTCAACAAGGGCTTTGAAGGCCGTAATGTAATGATAACCTTTGATGACGGTCTTGAAAAAGAGATTAATGCAGTTAAGACTCTTTATGAAAAATACAAAATCAGGTCTGTTGTATTCTTGTTAGAAGATAAAATAAACAAACCAGAATATATGACTATGGAAACAATCCA
>JAZUDR010000212.1:0-4299 GCA_045639725.1 Candidatus Avigastranaerophilus sp.
CTTGTTCATAGACTGGTCGAGGATGTGTGCGAAGTCATTGTAGGCCTGACTGCCAGCTCTGAAGACAAGCTTGAGAGCCTGTTCGTCAGACAGCATGCCTGTGTGACCGTTCTGGCGGAGAACTTCGCGGGCCAATTCTCTGAGAGAGAAGTGACGGAGCTCTTCGGAACCTGCAGCAGCATTTTCTACGGTGTTACCAGCGCGGAGAAGAATACCGTCTACTGCTGCATTGCGGAATTTTTCATTTTCGTCAGCAACCATAGTGATTGTTGGCTTGGCTGCTGCTACTGGAACAGAGCGCTTTGCCAATTCGTCAAGCACAGCAGAATTAGCTGCTTCTGCGCTATAACCGCCACTGATAAGAGTGTCAATCATATCTCTGCAATTATGCTTTTCGCATACAGCTCTGATATGAGCAACACGAGCACGTTCGTTTTCGACAGCTTTGCGTTCAACTTCTGCTACGTTAACTGCTGGCTGTTCGATTGTCTTGGTTTCGTTTTCCATGACATTTTCTCCTTTTGTTTCTGAATTTGATTCATTAACAGCCAACTGGCTGTCGGTTACGTTGTTGATAACAGCTTCTCTTGCCTTAGCATTTGGGTCAGCGCCAATAGCAACAAGGCTGTATTCGTTAAGGTTCCAGCTTCTAGTAAGAAGCAACGGACCTTTATAGCTCCTACCTTCATGAATTAATGTATTGCCATCTTCAATCCAAACAGAATCGGTCTGGATATAACCGACCGAACCAGAATCAAGATGACCTTCGCGAATCATCTGCAAAGCTTCCTGAGCTTCTTTCTTCTTTGAGAAATACAGACGGCCAACAACCTGGTCTTTTTCGATTCTAAAATCTCTTACACTACCAAGAATATTCTTGATACCATCACGATTATGGCTATCCAAGAGTGGAATCTGGCGATTCTTAGGAAACTTCACACCTGAAGCAACCAAGGTTTCCTTAACAATATCGCAGGTTCCCCAATCCCAAACATCAGCAGGCTCTTCAGTAGCCAGAACAAATTCAACAGAATCATCGTTTTCACGATAAGTCTGAAGATTAAAACTGACACTACTTCTGACCATTAACTGATTCTTCTGAGAGTCCTGAATCACTGACTTCTGAGTTATCATTTTCTAACCTACTTTCTTCTATTAATAATCCTGCTTCTTTAAAAAGCTTCTGTTCATACTTTCTTGTCGCAACAACTTCTTCTATGTCTCTGCCAGCGTTTTCACAGAATTCAGTTAAGGTGTTAGCCCCCATCTCAATTTCTGTCTTCGCAGCATTCGCATCTTTTAACGGGTCTACCCATTCTGTTTTTGGTCTAGACCAAGAAACTCTTAAATAATGGGCCTTGCTCTTTTCGTAATTAGGCATTTTTAAGCGGTTGAAATAGATTTCGTGCTCTATAAACCATTCATATATTTTGCTGTAGAATTTTTCCTCAAAAATAGCAAAGGTGTAACGGATCATTGCACGTTCAAACAATAACATCTGTCTAGCACCGGAAAAATTAGTGTTACTTCCATCATTGCTTACAGATTCATAAGACATGCCTGCTCCAACTGAAGCTGACTGAAGTTCTGCCTTAAGGAACGGAGTGTAATTGGAACCAGGGTTTTCCGGCTTTACCTGAGCGACAGTTTCGCCGGGTCTTAAATAATGAATGCCTCCGGGAGTAATATAATCATAAACATTACCATTCTGATCAGTTTCATCATTTTCTGCAAAATAATCTTCGGGGTATTCTGTCTGGACAAAAACGCCGAAACCAGTCCCGACTCTGGCAAGCTTCATTGTATCTGCTCTATACATGCCGATATTAAAGAAATTCATTGTCGAACATGCCAGTCTGCTGATACCGGAAACAGAAGAGGCTCTTTCTCTATCGTATAGGTCTATTACGTCTTCTGCAGGAATTCTTCTTGAATTGGTTTCGTATTCGGCAGGATGTCTTGGTTTTATCCAATAAGCTACAACTCTGTTAAATTCGTCTAATTCCTTACCGTCTACAATTCTGGTTTTCCCATTGTCAATATCTTTGTAGCGGTCCAACTGGTCGAATTCAATCGGTTCAAGTCTCAGTCTGCCTTTAATGACAACTCTGCGAATGAGCAAGCCGCCATCTATAAAGAAATGGGAAGCTGCTATTCTTTGAAGCTGATAAATTGAATCGCCGTTTGCGCAAGCTTCTCTTGCCCAAAGTTCCCAGCGTTCAAGAATATCGTTGTTCAATACAGAATCATAATCAAAACGGTCTATTGCCTTATTCTTAAGAATCTTCGGTCTTGGCCATGCGCCTTCTCCGACAAGACTTGCAACAAATCTTCTGCGCATACCGGCAACATGGGAATTGTCGCGGTCTAACGCTCTTATTTTGTCGGTGACACTTTGCCAGGATTGTGAAGTTTCCTGAGCGCCAGAAGAACTAGCCGGTCTGAATCTGCTGTTGGCACCATTATTTTTTGCAGCTTCATACATTCGGCAAATCATCTGGTTGTGTAAATATTTTTTTGCATAACCAGGTGCAACCAAGCCAATGCAGCGTGCTATTAATTTTGTAGTAAAATCGTAAAGCATTTTTTAAGCTCCGAACATCGGTGCTTTTTTGTGACCACCATGGCCACGCTGAATAGAAGAAATACGGGATTCGACAACATCAATACGCTTGAAAATGTCGTTGAGATTAGCTCTGGTAACAGTCTGATTATTAACCGTATAGCTCTGGGCGCCACTCAAGATTGCATCCCTTGCAGCTTTCAAAGCGGTTAATTCAGCCTGTAAATCAGATAAACTCATTTTTCTTCCTTCTTTGTTTTAGTTTTTGATGTTCTTACACTTTTTCTTTTAATGTTTTTTGGTGGTTCTGTCACAAAATCTAGTACTTTACTAGATAACTTTTTTTGTTTTTCTTCTCTTTTCTGCACTAATACAGCTTTTATGTTAGTTCCGCATTTTTTGCATTTGCAGTATCTGATTTCGCCCCTCGTTGTAATCACCTGAACCGAACCTTCTTCATAAACATGTAAAAATTCACAAACAGGGCATTTCGTCTGTTTATTTTCGAAAGTTACGCTCTTTTCTCCAAGTTCATAAACCTTTTTGATTAATAGAATAGCCTGCATAACATTCATTCAATACCCTCCGTATAAGGATTTGGGCCTCTTACCCTTCTGTCATGAACAACTTCAGCCCTTGCCTGAACTCTTGTCTGCATATTTGAAACGGCATTTACAGCCCTGATGCCACCAAAGAATTCATTATCAACGCAAGCAAGACATAGCACCTCGCAGTCAAACAGGTGGTTGTCCTTTTTTGTTGCTACCCAGTCGCTTGAACCGTTTTTATTGATTCTTTTCTCTTCTGCTGTCAGGTGTTCAAAAACCCAATCCGGAGTTTCATTATGAAAATACAAAGCTCCCGGTTCGCCTGATTTTGCTTTTTCGGCTCGCCACCAGAAAAGATCTTTGAAAACATCAGTATTGATTTGGACAATTCTTATACCACCGGGTATTGGTTTACCTGATGGGGTCTTGTCCAAAGGTGAACCTACTTTTATTTTATTTGGCATAGAAACAGATGACCCCTTAGACCCCATCAACTTAACGCCTCTATGCTGATTCTGCCTTATAAAATTATAGGTTTCTTCGGTTCGGCTTATAATAGCACCTGTTTCCTTGGTGCCACCTGTATCTATCAGAGCTCTGTTTATTGATTTACCATCATAGCTTGCAAATAATACATTTTCTAATTCTGTCCAGTCAGCTACATAGCCTTCATATACCGACCAGCTAGTAAGGTCTTGGGCAAAAGCTCTGATTCTAAACCAAAAGCCTGTCTGCTGAACGTCAATACCCATAACTAAGGCAATAGCTTCTTCAGGAACAGTCATTGGCGAATAATCTGCTATGCATGCGTGAAGAATCCTGAGTCGTTCGCTGTCTGGCGCTGTGACTCTGTTAACCCATGGTTCGCCAAATACAGAATTGATTACATTCTGAATTTCAGATGGTCCTTCTTCCTGTGCTTTGCACCATCTATCAATCATATTTTCAAGGAAACCGCCCTTGAATAAACTTGAAAGTCTATGCAGCTGTAAACCAATATGTCTTGGTTTCTTGACTTCTGCTCTTGGTATAAAGACGCCTTTTTCTACTGCAATATTCTTTTGCGCAGTAGTCCAAAGAGATCCACAAAATGGACATGCGTATCTAGCTGTTTCTTCAATCTGGGAAGAAGTCGGATCGTAGCCATGTCGTTCTGTGAGCCAAGGAGTTGGGGGGGCAACTTGTCTT